>DATACF010000784.1:0-2446 GCA_036259235.1 Longimicrobium sp.
CCAGGCGCGCGAGCAGGCGGAGCTGGCCGCGACGACGCGGCAGCGCGAGCTGGAGGCGGCGCAGGCGGCGGCGCGGGCCGCGCGGGCGGAGGTCGCCTCGGCGCGGGCGGCGCTGGTGGACGCGAGCCCGTCGGGGGCGCCGTCGTCGGTGACGGAGGTGCGCTCGCCGGTGCGGGGGCGGGTGCTGCGGGTGGCGCGCGAGAGCGAGCGGCCGGTGGCGCCCGGCGAGGCGCTGGTGGAGCTGGGCGACGCGCAGGCGCTGGAGGTGGTGGTCGACGTCCTCTCCACCGACGCGGTGCGCATCGAGCCGGGGATGCCGATCCTGATCGAGGAGTGGGGCGGCCCGCGACCCCTCCAGGGGCGGGTGCGCACGGTCTCGCCCTCGGCCTTCACCAAGGTGTCGGCGCTGGGGGTCGAGGAGCAGCGCGTCGACGTCGTCGGCGACCTGGTCGACCCGCCCGGGCCCCTGGGCGACGGCTACCGCGTCGAGGCGCGGATCGTCACCTGGGAGGGGAGCGGCGTCCTCGCGGTCCCGGTGAGCGCCCTCTTCCGCACCGGCGCCGACTGGAGCGTCTTCGTGGTCGAGGACGGCCGCGCCCGCCTCCGCCGCGTCCAGGTGGGCCACCGCGGCGACGCCGAAGCCGAGGTCGCCGGGGGCCTGCGCGAAGGCGAGACCGTCGTCCTCTTCCCCTCCGACCAGGTGAAGGACGGCGCCCCCGTCCGCGTCCGGTGAGCGGCCGGGCCCGCGACTTGAAGCCTGGTGAACAAACTTGACGCGCTGTCCGGTGTCGTTTAGTTTTTAGGGTATGCTGATGACGATTGATCCGAAAGCGCTGCTCAAGCTGAGTGTCGAAGAGCGCATCGAGCTCATGGGCCAGATCTGGGACAGCATCGCCGCCGAGCCCGACCGGGTGCCGGTGTTCGAAGAGGTGCTGGACAGGGTCGACGAACGCCTGGCCGAGCACGATCACGCTCCCGAGACGGCGATCCCGTGGCGTGAGCTGCGGGCGAGTTTGCTCGGGCCGGAATGACGTACGAGGTCGTCGTCCGACCGCAGGCCAGGCGAGAGATCAGACGGACGGCGAAGTGGTACGACCGTAAGGCGCCAGGGGGGAGGACGAACGTTTTTTCTCGCGCTGGACCGGTGCTTGGCGTCGCTCGAGCGCGAGCCCCTCGTCTATCCGGTGCTTCGTGATCGCGTCCGGCGTGCGCTTCTCGACCGGTTTCCATACGGCGTGTATTTCCGCGTCGATGGCTCGCAGGTGGTTGTGGCCGCTTGCTGCCATACTCGCCGGCACCCCCGGATCTGGCAGAAACGGAAATAGCTCGATCCAGGTCGCAATCGGAGATACGAAAAGGCGCGGAGACGATCGAGGATCGCCTCCGCGCCTTCGGTTTCGCGCCGCCGGTGGAGCGTGCCTCACGTTTCCCTGTTCCGCGGCGCTCCGAGGGTGCAGATTGGGGAGATGGGCCGCCACGCGTTTCGGCCGCTCCCCTTCGATGGAGGCTCCCGACGATGAAGCTGCTTCGCGCCTTTCTGATCCCCCTCGCCGCGGCGGTACTGGCCGCGGCCGCGCCCGCGGCGGCGCAGACGGGGCCGATCCAGTTCTCGGCGGCCGACTCGGCGGAGCTGGTGCGGTACCGGCTCACCGAGGAGGGGCTGGAGAAGTACCGCGCGTCGGTCCGCGCCTTCGTGGACGCGGCGGTGGCCGACTCCGTCTTCTACGGGCGCTTCGTCACCCCCCCGGCGCGGCTGCCGGTGACGCTGGAGGAGATGAGGGCGCGGGTGGACGAGGAGCCGGGGCTGCGGCGGGCGGTGGAGAGCGCGGGGCTCACGACGCGCGAGTGGGTGGTCCTCACCAACGTGATCATCTACGGCTACTACCAGCACCTCCTCCGCGAATTCCAGCTCGCCGGCCGGGTCCGCCCGCGCGGCTGGATCTCGCGCGACAACCAGCGCTTCGTCCGCCGCCACGCCGCGGAGATCGAGACCATGCTCCAGGACATGGAGCGCCTCGACGCGCTCGGCGCCGCCGCCGCCCCGGGGACGGCGCCGCGCACGCGCTGATCTCATTCTCGTGCTGGGTCCGTAAGAACAGCCGGTCTCACCCAGAGACACAGAGGCACAGAGGATTTTTCCCTCTGTGCCTCTGTGTCCTCTGTGTGAGAACAGGGCCGTAAAAGCTTGTCTCACGCAGAGCAGCAGGGTGAGGCTTGTCGTTTCTGTCCGCGAGAAGACGCGCTAGCGCCCCGACTCCGTGAGCGCCGCCGTCGCCTCCTCGAGCGCGCGGGTGGCGGCGCCGAAGCGCCGGGCGAGGTCGGCGATCTCGCGCTCGGCGAGGGCGCGGTCGCCGGCGCGGATGGCCTCGTGGATGGAGGGGAAGACGACGTTGGCGTAGCCGTTGTTCTCGTCGGCGGCGTAGACGAGGTTGCGGTACCAGGGGCG
>DATACF010000785.1:0-8661 GCA_036259235.1 Longimicrobium sp.
GGCGCGGAAGCGCGCGGCGACGTCGGCCTCCAGCGCGGCGCCGCGGGGGTGGAGGCCGGGGTGGAGCTCGACCAGCACGCGGCGGTAGCGCCCGCGGGCGAGCCCGCCGGCCATCCCCGCCAGCGCGCGGTCTTCGGTCCCCTCGATGTCCATCTTCAGCAGCTCCACCCGCTCGATCTCCCGCGCGTCCAGCTCGTCGTCGATCCGCGCCGCCTCCACCGCGAAGCGCGCGCCGTTCCCCTCCCCGTCCCTGGCGACGACGGAGGAGAGCCCCCAGTTCCCCGCCTCGGCGTCGAAGCCGGCGAGCGTCAGCATCCCGCCCGCGTCCGCCGCCGCGCGGGGGACCACCGTCGCCTGCGCCAGCCCGTTCGCCGCCACGTTCGCGTCGAGGAGGCGGACCAGGCGCGGGTCGGGCTCGAAGGCGACCACGCGGCCGGCGGGGCCGACGAGGTGGGCGGCCAGGAGGGTGAAGTATCCCCAGTTGGCGCCCACGTCCACGAACGTCGCGCCGGGGCGGAGGACGGCCTTGAGCAGCGCCGTCTCCTGCGGGCCGTAGCGCCCGGTGAAGAACGCCTCGCGGGCGATCAGGTCGCGGAGGTCGCAGGCGAAGCGCATCCCCCCCGCCTCGGCCGGGAGGCGCGCCGCGAAGGGGCCCCCCGCGCGCACCAGGTTCATCGCCCGGTAGCGCCCCGCCGGGAGGCGGCGGACGAGCGACGCCAGGGCGCGTAAGCCGAGCGGCGCGGGGGACGGGGGGAAGTCAGCCACCGGGCTTCCGCGCCGCGAGCATGACGTTGTCCGACAGCCCCCGCGGCCACATCCGCGCCATCCACCGGGGGAAGTGGCGCCCGGTGAAGACGACGCGCCCGCTCCCGCTGTAGCCGACCTCGCACTCCACGAGCCCGCACTCGGCCGCGATCCGCCGCAGGTCGACCTCCAGGAGCGCGGTGATGTGCGCGGGATACGACGCGTCGCGGAAGGCGTTGTGCTCGCCCCGCAGGAGGAGGGTGGCGCGGGAGAGGAGCGAGAGCTGGTTCGGCGTCGTGACGATCACCCACCCCCCCGGACGCGCGATCCGGGCCAGCTCGCGGACGAAGGCGCGCGGGTTCTCCAGGTGCTCGATGGTCTCCACCGCCGCGACGACGTCCCCCGTCCCCTCCGGGAGCCCCGTCGTCCCCGCGTCCAGGTCGGCCGCGTGGAACTCGCCGTCGTCCGGGAACCCCTCGTACCGCACCGCGTCCACGCCGACGTAGCGGCCGAAGCGGCCGTCCAGGAAGCGCCAGAGGTTCCCCGTCCCGCACCCGACGTCCACCAGCGTCCCCCCGCCGGCGTGCCGCGCGCGGACGGCCTCGCCCACCATCCGGTAGATGGCGTCGCCGCTCAGGCCCAGGCTCCGGCGCGCCCGCTCCTCCACGCTCGCCGCCCCGCTCACGCCCGTCCTCCCGCGGCGAGGTCCGTCAGCAGGCCGTGGAGACGCGCCGCCTGCGCCGCCGGGTCGCACAGCGCGCGGGCTCGCGCGGGCCCGGCCGCGCCCAGTCGGGTACGAAGATCCGGATCGCCGACCAGGCGCCGGAGCGCGTCCGCCACCGCGCGCGCGTCGCCCGCGGGGACGCGCGCGCCGCACGAGTCGTCGACGATCTCCGCCGCGCCGCCGAGGTCGGAGGCGATCACCGGCAGTCCCGCGTACAGCGCTTCCACGTAGGCGATCCCGAAGGGCTCCGGTCCCAGGTTCGGCTGGCAGTGCACGTCCGCGGCGGCGAAGAGGCGGGGGACGTCCGCGCGCTCGCCCAGGAAGCGGACGCGGCCGGCGATCCCCCGCTCCGCGGCAAACGCGCCCAGCTCGCGCCGGTGCCGCGCCTCGTGCGGGCGCTGCGCCCCGCCGGCCAGCCAGCACGTCCACCCCGGCACGTCGCGAAGGAGGGCGAGGGCTTCGAGATGGACCCGGTGCCCCTTCCACGGCTCCATCCGGCTCGCCTGGACGATCACGACGTCCTCCGCCGCCGTCCCCAGCGCCCTGCGAACGTCGTCGCGTCCGCTTCGCGGATCGGGCGGCGGGGCCACCGAAGGGTACACCACGGCGGAGCGAACGTGCGGGAAGAGGCGGGGGAGCGTCGTCTCCACGTAGCGGCTGGTGCAGACGGCGAGATCGGGGCCAGCGCGCCGCGCCATCCGCTCAACCGCCGTCCGCCCGGTGACGGCGTCGTGCAGCCAGAAGACGAGCGGGAGGCCCCGGCGGCGGACGACGGGCGCGAAGACGGCGTGGCTCCACGCCGAGTGGCAGGCGACGACGTCGGGCCGCGCTTCGTCGAGGACGCGATCGAGGGCGCGCCGCGCGCGGATCGCGGTCCACGGGCGGCGGAGACGGACGGCGCCGAGGATCGACGGAGGATTCCCCGCCTCGCGCAGCTCGCGGGCGAGGCGGCCGTCGAAGCAGAGGGCGAAGCGCGGCTCCATCCCGCCCGCCGCGTCCGCGTGGCGGGCGAAGGTGGCGAGCATCGCCTCCACGCCGCCGTACAGGTTCCCCGCGTAGACGTGCAGGACGCGCATCACCGCCGTCCTCCGGCGAGCGCGCGGTAGAGCGGGACGATCTCCGCCGCCAGCCGCGCGCGGTCGAACCTCGCCTCCGCGCTCGCCCGCGCCGCCCCGCCGAGCCGCTCGCGCAGGTCGCGATCGGTCGCGAGACGACGAATCGCCTCCGCCAGCGCGCCCGCGTCGCCGGGGGGGACGGCGAGGGCGTCGCGCTCCGGGTCCACGATCTCCGCCGCGCCGCCCGCCGCGCTGGCCACCACGGCGCGCCCGCACGCCATCGCCTCGGCGATCACCAGGCCGAAGGGCTCGGGCTGCGTGCTGGCGTGCACCACCACGTCGAGCGAGCGATAGACCGCCGGCGTGTCGCGCACGAAGCCGGTGAACCCCACCCGGTCGCCGATGCCGAGACCGGCCGCGCGCCGCCGCAGCGCCTCGGGCGACACCTCGCTCCCCGCGGTGCGGTAGATCCCCCCGCCGACCACGTACGCGCGGACCGGGAGGTCGCGAGGAAGACGGGCGACGGCGTCGAGGAAGATCTCGTGCCCCTTCCACCGCCCCATCGTGGCGACGAGCCCCACGCGGACCGTCCCCGGCGCTTCCGGCGGGAGGCCGGCGAGGTCGTGGAGGGCGAGCGACGGACCGCCGGGCGAGAAGCGGGCGAGGTCGACGGCGTTGTACAGGGTGTGGACCGGGAGGCGGGGCCCGCAGGCGGCGCGGAGGTCGGCGGCGACGCTCCGGGAGACGGCGACGCCGGCATCGCAGCGGGAGGAGGCGGCGGCCATGAGGCGCCCCATCACGCGGCGCGGGGTGACGTAGTCGTGGACGTGCCAGACGAGCGCCGCGCCACGCGGGCGGACGCGCGCCCCCAGGAGGTGCATCTTGAAGCCGTTGGTGTGCACCACGTGGGGCGCGAAGGCGGCGAGGACGCGGCGCGCCCGCCCGATCCACCCCCACGCCCCCGGCGCCGCCGCCCCGAGCCGCGCCAGCATTCCCACCGCCCCCGCCGCCCCGCCCACCATCCCCGCGTCGCCAATGGACGCCAGCGCGGACGGGAGCGGGACGACGTCGACCGCGACCCCGAGCGACCGGGCCTCCTCGGCGAGCGGCCCCTCCGCGCCGGAGACGAGGCGCAGCGCCCACGCGGGCTCCGCCGCGCGGAGCGAGGCCAGGAGGTCGAGGAGCGCGCGCTCGGCGCCGCCCGGCTCGGCGGTGGCGGAGAGAAAGGCGAGGTTCAAAGTGCCCAGGTCCAAGTGACAAGTGCCCAGTAACCGGGAGCGAAGTTAACTGGGCACTGGGGACTTGGCACTGGGCACTCTCGACTCAGGCGGGCGACGGGCTCCCGAGCGGGTCGCCGGGGCGGACCGGGCGCGGCTCGAGGACGACGACCGGCCCGGGGGGGCCGCGCTCCATCCAGTCGTGGATGGCCTCGGCGAGGACGCGGACGGCCCGGACGGACCCCGTCGTCCCCCGGCGGCCGGCGGACGCCGACCAGACGCGGAGGACCCACGGGTCGCCGTCCTCCGCGGCGGAGACGGGACAGTCGAGGCGCCAGGCGGAGCCCGCGTGGGCCGCGGGGAGGGTCGCGCGGGGCGCCGCCGGCTCGCTCTCGCGGCAGAAGGAGAGGTCGAGGAAGCCCATCACCCCCGCGTTGTCGGAGAGGATGGCGCGGAGGTGCTCGACGCTCTCGGCGCGGGCGATGACGTGGGCCACGTCGCGGGCGTGGATCTGGTCGCGGATGCTGCTCCGCAGCCGGGCGACGCCGGAGGTGACCACCGCGCCCGCCTCCACGAACTCGTGGTACCCCAGGAAGCGGATCCCGAAGAGGAGGAGCGCCAGGCAGAGCCCCGCCCCCGCGATCGCCGTCACCATCACCACCGGCGGCGAGCCGAAGGCCAGCACCACCCCCAGCATGGCGAGCGCGGCCGCCACCAGGAAGAGGAGGATGACCGCGCGGGTGTGGGTGAGCCCGATGGCGACGAGGCGGTGGTGGAGGTGGCGCTCGTCGGCCCCCCAGATCGGCGTCCCCCGCAGCCAGCGGCGGAGGATGGCGAGGAAGGTGTCGAGGAGGGGGAGGGCGAGGACGAGGAGGGGGATGACGGCCAGGACCGCCGTGGCGCTCTTGCTGGAGCCGTGCACCGAGAGGACGGCCAGCATGAACCCCACGAAGAGGCTCCCCGAGTCGCCGAGGAAGATCCGCGCGGGGCGGACGTTGTAGCGGAGGAACCCCAGGAGCGCCCCCCCCAGCGCCGCGCAGACCACCGCCACCTCCCAGTTCCCCAGCATGCTGGAGACCGCGAAGGTCGTCGCCAGCGCCACCAGCCCGATCCCCGTGGCCAGCCCGTCGAGGCCGTCGATGAGGTTGAAGGCGTTGGTGACCCCCACCACCCAGAGGAGGGTGACGGGGAGCGAGAGCGCGCCCAGGACGACCGGCTCGCCGCCGAAGGTGAAGGCCTCGATGCGGAAGCCGCACGCCCACGCCACCAGCGCGGCCGCGCACTGGGCCAGGAGCTTGGAGGCGGGGGAGAGGTTGCGGAGGTCGTCGACGACGCCGGCGGCGAAGAGGAGCCAGGCCGCCGCCAGGATCCCCGCGTAGAACGCCGCGAAGGGGACCGGCGCCCCGGGGTGGAAGACCGGGTCCGCCAGCGCCGACGGGAGCGAGGCGAGGACCCCCGCCGACATGGCGATGCACACCGCCACCCCCCCCAGGCGCGGCACCGGCTGGTGCTGCACCCCCTCGCGCTTGCGCGAGTGCCCGTAGACCCCGCGCGCAGTCAGGAACCGCACGACCGCCGGGGTCACCAGCAGCGCCGTGAGCGCGGAGACGAGGAATGCGAGTGCGATGGGGATCACGAGCCTTGCCGTGCGGGGCGGCGGGGCGCCGGCGGCCGTGTGCGGGCCGCCCGTGCGCGGGGGAAGACGTCTGCAGGTACCGTGCAGGCTAGCCGACAAACTGCGACGTGTCAAGTATCAGTTTCATCTCGGACCACACCGTGAGGCCCAACCGGATCGCACGCGCCGCCGAGAACACGCCCCGTATACCCCGACCGGCCGCTTCCGTTCGCGGAAATCGAGGCGGGGCCTGGGGATAAGGCGGAAACGGCCAATGCGGGGACGGGAAAGTGCGTGAGTGCGTGAGTGCGCTGGGTCCGGTGGGGCGACGGGCGGAAGTGCGCGGCGCCGGCGTCGTCGGCCCTCACCCCCCAGCCCGGCTACGAAGAGATTCGCCTCGCCTGCGCCGTTGCATGAGGGATGCGGGCCCGCAGGGCGAAGACCCTGGCGGGGGGGAATGCGAAGGGGATCGCGACCGGAGGAGACGCGGCGGAATGCGCGGAGTCCGCCAGGGGCTTCGCGCCGTTGGAAACGGTAGTATCGTTTCCTACGGCGCCCTCAGCCCGGCCCGGAGCGCAGCGGAGGGACATGCCCAGAGCCGTAGTTGCCGTTGCCGTAAGCAGCTCCGCCCTCCGCCCCCGCGAAGGAGACGGAGGGCGGAACGGCCCCCCTCAGACGAGCCCCAGGACCACCCTCACGGCGTGCAGTACCAGAGCCGCGCCGGGGGAATGTTCAGCGGCTCGAACTCGCTCCGCACCGTCCCGAACACCCGCTCCAGCATCCGCTCGACCGCGGGCGAGAACTGGTAGACGAGGAACCGCCCGTCGGGGCGGAGGACGTCGCGCGTGGCCTGGACGATGGCCTCGCCGACCGGCTTGGGCATGGTGCTGAACGGGATCCCCGAGAAGACGTAGTCGGCCCGCTCCAGCCCCAGCTCGGCCAGGATCCGCGCCACGTCGGCCGCCGAGCCGTGGACGACGTGCAGCCGCGGGTCGCGGAGCGAGCTCCCCAGGAAGCGGACGAAGTCGTCGTTCATCTCGATGACCACCATCTTCGCGTCCGGACGCATCCGCCGCAGCACCTCGCGGGTGATGGTCCCCACGCCGGGGCCGTACTCCACCACCACCCGCGCCCGCCGGAAGTCGATCTGCCGGACCAGCCGCTCGATCAGGAAGCGCGAGCTGGGGATCACCGAGCCCAGCATGCGCGGGTGCTTGAGGAAGTTCCGCGCGAAGAGCAGCACCTGGCTGCGGCGGTTCGGCTTCGTGGTCACCGTTCGGGTTCTCCGGATGTCTTTTGGGATTCGGGCCGGGGCCGGGTGGGCGCCGCGGGGCTCTTCGAAAAGGCGCGCGGGCGGCGGAAACCTGCCACCGCCCGGCAACGTTTGGACGCCCCGCACGCAAGATCGGGGCTCGACAACATACAGCGGCGCGGGGCGGAAAGCTCCACCCCGCGCCGCAGGGGCCATCGCGTGTCACCCGCACGAGGCGGCGACCCGCGACGTCCGCGCCGTCACATCCGCGACATCCGGTCGCGGAGCTGGCGGGCCATGTTCAGGTGGTTGTTCACCGACCCGCGCATCTGCTCCAGCATCGCCGCCGTCTCCGGCGAGCCGCCGCTGCGGACGCTGGGGAGGAGGTTGTCGATGGAGGCCAGGGCGTACTCGTGCGCGGCCACCTGGCGGTTGACGTAGGCCATGTCGAAGGCGCGCCCCGAGAGCCCGCTCAGCATCACCATGGCGTCGACGTGGCTCTGCACGACCGGGCGCGACCAGCGGGTCTCCATCAGCGCGTTGGCCAGCGGGTGCATGAGCATGTTCCGCTCGATCGGCATCGTGCTCATGATGGCGCGCGCGCGGTTGCTCCCCTCGAGGCCGGCGGCCTCGCGGTCCATCTGGTGCTGGCGGCTGGGGCTGGTGGTGTTGATCGGCACCGTCGGGTCGTGCTGCGCGCGGGCCGGCTCGTTGGGCTTGCTCCCCTGCCCGGCGTCGGCGCCGCCCAGGTACGTCCCCTGCCCCACGCCCTCGACGCCCTGGCCGGGGATCACGGTGCGCCCGGTGGCGCGCTCGTCGGCCGGGGCCGCGGCGCCGGGGTTGTTCTGCGCGGCGCGGACCTGCGCGGCCTCGTTCTGCGTGTCGGCCGTCCCGGTCAGCCCGCGGGCGTCACGGTCCTGCTGGTGCTGGCGGCTGGGGCTGGTGGTGTTGAGCGGCACCGTCGGGTCGTGCTGCGAGCGGGCCGGCTGGCCCTCCTGCCCCACCTTCCCCTGGTCGGCCCCGCCCAGGTACGTCCCCTGCCCCACGCCCTCGATGGCGGTGCCGGGGATCACCGTGCGCCCGTGGGCGCGCTGCTCCGACGGCGCGGCGCCGCCGAGCCCCAGCCCGCGGTACGCCGAGAGCGCCCGCGCGAAGGCCCAGTCGTCCATGTCGTCGTTGAGCGCCGTCTGCTGCCGCTCCATGGCGGCCGAGTGGTCGCGCACCAGCATCTCCGCGAAGCTCCGCACCTGCGGGTCCATCGCGTTCTGGAGCGCCAGCTGCCCCTCCTCGATCTCGCCGACGTGCACCGACAGCATCACCGAGTGCGCGGCCTCGTCGTGCTGGCTCGCGACCGCGGCGTCCTTCTGCGATCCGGTCGCGAAGGCGGCCCCTCCCAGCAGGAAGGCGGCGCAGAGCACCCCCTTCGCGGCGTTCAGGCCAGATCCGTTTGCCATGGTCCCTCCTCGTTCCTGAGTTCCCGACTTCCCCGGGCGCCGCCCCTCGCGGCGCCCCATCCACACGTCCCGCAACTCGATCCGACCGGTGGGGGGTGGGGCTACGCAAGAGGAATACCGCTGTGAAGGAATTCCGCAGAGTGCTTCTTATCAACGACTTACAAAGTCAGTGGAAACTTATTGCGGCCGGTGGGTGGCGGCGGGCGGGCCTGTCGCAGGAGGCTGGGTCGTACGGCAACTGCGACGGCGATCGCGCTGGCCCCGGGAACGTCCCACGGAGGCTCCCGATTGTCGGCCGGGACGGCTTACGATAGATATCACGCTCACCGCAAGCCGTGTCTCACCCTCGACGGAGTGGAAGAACGATGAAGAAGCTGAAGCTCGAGCTCGACCGGATCCAGGTGCTCTCCTTCGAAGCGGGGACGACGGATGGCGGCCGGGGGACGGCCAACGCCGTCGCCGCCGAGTACATGACGTTCGGCTCCTGCGGCCCGTACCACTGCGTCCCCCTGCCGCAGTCGGTGGACGTCTGCTGACGTGGGACGGGGCGCCGCACGAGGCCTCCCCAACGACGCGCGCCCGATCCGGAGCCGGAGCGGG
>DATACF010000786.1:0-1656 GCA_036259235.1 Longimicrobium sp.
CGCCCACCGCGTGCGGGGGGAGGGGCCGTGGGAGGGGAGCGCGCGGAGCCCGAGGCATGCGACGAAAGCCGGTCGAGCAGGATCGAAGTTCCGCAGTTCCGCGCAGTTGCGTGAGGGATGCGGGCCCGAAGGGCGAAGACCCTGGCGGGGGGAATGCGAAGGGGGCGGCGGTTCCCGGCGAAGCCGCGGAGTGCGTGGAGTCCGCCAGGGGCTTCGCGCCGTTGGAAACGGTAGTATCGTTTCCTACGGCGCCCGCAGCCCGGCCCGGAGCGCAGCGGAGGGACACGCCCAAATCCGCCGTTGCCGTAAGCCGTCGCAGTTGACGTTGCAGCAAGCCCCCCCGTTCCACGGCGCGCTTTTCGCTTTCCGCCCGGGCCGAGCCAGCAACCGCCCCCCGACGGAGCAAACGAACGCGCCATGGACAGCGAGACCCCGTTCTTCACCCCGCAGGAAGCGAAAGACCTGATCGACGCCGTCGAGGTGCTGCGCGGCGGCCGCGAGACCGTCCTGCGCGACTGGATGGAGCGCGTCCGCGAGCACCAGACGATGCAGACCGGCCAGGCGCTCTCGGAGCCGCTCCTGCTGGACCACATCCCGCACCTCTTCGACGCCATCCTCGACCGGCTCCAGATCGCGCGCCCGAGAGAAGACGCCGAGACCTTCGCCAGCATCCACGGCTTCACGCGGCGGCTCTCCGGCTACAACGTCGTCGAGACGGTGCTGGAGCTGCTGATGTTCCGCCGCGCCATCTGGGCGTACCTGGTGGCGGTGGGCGCCCGCGCCGACGGCGCCTACGCGGCGATGGAGCAGATCGACGGGATGGTCGACCGCGCCGTCCTGTCGAGCCTCACCGCCTTCCTCGACCCCGCCGCCCGCCTCCTCGCCATCCGCGAGGACGGCGGCGAAGAGGGCGAAGGCGGCACTTCGTCCGAAGCCTGAAACGAACGGCGGCCCCGGCGGGTACATCCCGGCCGGGTGCCGTCTCCCTTCCCCCCGACGGACCGACACCGACCTCCCGAGAACCGAGAACGATGCACGCCCTCGTCCGACCCTTCCGCCCGCTGGCGCTCGGCGCCGCGCTCCTCGTCCTGGCCGCCTGCGACGGCGGCGGCGGCGGGACGGGCTCCGACCGGCTGACCTCCGCGGAGACGCAGGGGGTCTACCAGGTCTGCGCGCTCCGCTTCGTCCCCACGCAGCAGCTCCTCCCCGCGGCCGACCTCCTCCAGCGGGTGATCCAGACGGCGCCGCCGCAGGGGAAGCCCACGCCGACGCTGACGCTGAGCGGCAACGCGCCCCAGTTCGAGCTGGTGTACACGCGCCGGAGCGACAACTTCCTCCAGCAGTACCGCGGGACGCTGGGGTACACCGAGAACGCGGTGACCGTCGGCTTCGGGAGCTCCACCGGAACGATCGCCCGCGAGCTCCTCCTCCCGGGGTCGGTGACGCTCGCCTTCACCGCGACGCCCCGCCGGCTCTCCACCACGGGGTCGGCGGTCTACTCGGTGTCGCGCGCGGACTACGCGCGGGCGTCGGGGGCCAGCGAGGAGAACCTGGCCGAGCGGATCAACGGGCGCCTGGTGGCGAGCTTCTCGGTGGGCGCCTGCCCCTGACATGGGCGGGGCCGAAGGACGCCGGATGGATCCACGGACGCGGGGG
>DATACF010000787.1:0-7744 GCA_036259235.1 Longimicrobium sp.
GGAGCTTTCGCACGACGAGCTGGAGGACGTCTCCGGCGGCACCAACAGCTGCACCATCATCAACTACGGCTGCAAGCCGGTCTGATCCTTTCGGGCCGCGAGCCGGCCGTCGAGCGGATCAGACCGGCTTGCAGCCGTAGTTGATGATGGTGCAGCTGTTGGTGCCGCCGGAGACGTCCTCCAGCTCGTCGTGCGAAAGCTCCTCGCCCTTGACGGTCTGGGGCCCCTGCTCGTCGGCTACGTTCTGAAAGATCTTCGGGTCGGACATGGTGCCTCCTGGAGGAAAAGGAGCGGGAAGGCGCAGGCGAACCCTGCGCGGCGCCTGCCGAGGCACGTACTATACCCGCCTCTTTTTGCGGAGCAACCCGTTGCAAGCCATGTGCTTGCCCGCACCGTCGCCATCCGCGCGGAGCGCGCGGCGGATAGAGGCGCGAGGACCCGGGTTCTACTGGATAGAGGTGGGGTCCGGCGATCGGAGAAATTCAACTTCTGCGAAGCATCGCACCGGCCCGTCTACGGGACGTAAATCGAATCCCGGCCAGGTGTAAATTGGTTTCCTACAAGTGCGATCTAAATTGGACTTCGGGCGCAACTGCGGCTGTTTCTGGTCATTTAGTAGAGTCCTTCCTCTACCCGTGGCTCTTCTTCGAGGCCGAGATCACACTCAACCAGGAGGAACGGCAGGCCCCACGCAGAGAAGCAGAGCCAGCGGAGAAACTCCTCCGCTGGCTCTGCTTCTCTGCGTGAGGTCCGGTCTTCTTTCGGACCCGGGATCACTCCCCGCCGCGCGCGTACCCCTCGGGCTTGAGGCGGTGGTGGCGGAGGAAGTCCATGAACTTGAGGTAGTCGTCCTGCTCGACGCCGATGCGGCGCAGCAGCCGCTTGTAGCAGCCGTGGCTCTCGGCGAGCCCCATCTCCACGATCCGGCGGACGTCGGCGCGCGAGAGCTCGCGCTCCATGAAGGGCTCGCGCACCGCCGCCCAGAAGCTCTCCCCCTCGCGCACCATCCGCTCGTAGATCGCCCGCGCCGCGTCGTGCGCGGGGGCGGCCGCGCCGGCGGCGTGCGCGTGGACGCCCCCCGCCGACCACGGCTCCAGCGCCTGCGCCAGGTCGGCCGCGCCGATCTCGTCGCCCTCGCAGAGGTGGAAGCCCATGTCCATCAGGCTCTTGAGCTCGCGGACGTTCCCCGGCCAGGGGTAGTCGCGCAGCCGCCCCATCGCCTCGCCCGTGAGCCGCTTCTGCACCCCGGCGCGATCGCCCACCGTGGCCAGGTGGTGCGCGGCGATCAGCTCCCAGTCGCGGCCGCGCTCGCGGAGCGCGGGGACGCGGATCCAGAAGTGGCGGAGGCGATAGAAGAGGTCCTCGCGGAAGGCGCCGGCCGCCACCATCGGCTGGAGGTCGCGGGAGGTGGCGGCGATCACCCGGACGTCGACGTAGCGCACCGCGGTGCCGCCCACGGGGACGATCTCGCCCTCGCCCAGCGCCCGCAGGAGCATGGCCTGCGCGGGGAGCGAGAGCTCGCCGATCTCGTCGAGGAAGATGACCCCGCCGTTGGCCTCCTCGAACAACCCGCGGTGGTCGGCGACGGCGCCGGTGAAGCTCCCCTTCTTGTGGCCGAAGAGCTCGCTCGCCATCAGGTTGCCGTCGTGGTACTGCGCGCAGTTCACCCGCACGAACGGCTTCCCCCGGCGCGCGCCCAGGAGGTACACCGAGCGGGCGAAGAGCTCCTTCCCCGTGCCCGTCTCGCCGGTCAGGAGGATGGGGGCGTCGGAGGTGGTGAAGCGGAGGAGCCGGTTCTGCGCCTCCAGGAGGGCGGCGTCGCGGCCGATCAGGTTCACCGCGCGCGCGGGCCCCCAGCTCTCGACCGAGCGCTCGCGGATCCGCTGCGCCAGCTCCGAGAGGGCGGCGGCGCCCGGCATGGAAACGGTCTTCGTGGCCCTCGCGATCATCGACACGCCTTCCGCGTACACGGTTCCCGGCTCTCGTCGCTCATATGAACCAGCCCGAAAAGAGCTTTCCCGGGCGGACGCGGGAAACGGTGGACGGGGTGCGCGGAAGCGCGGGCGCCGCCCAGGGGGCGTACGAAGCGGCACCGAAAAGAACGCCCGGGCCGGGGGAGGCCCGAGACGCGCGGGTGTGGCGGCATGGTCGCTTCTCCTCCGCCTGCGTGGACCGAAGCCGGCGCCGGGGGCGCCGCCGTCCTTCCCCCCACGGCGCGGCCCGGGTGAACGGGACCGGGCGAATGGGGCGGACTCACACGGTAACCTCGGGTGCGACGTCTGTCAACGACAGACTGGAAACGTGATTGCTCCCTGTTTCTAGGCGGCGCCGCTCCAGCCGCGCGGGGCCGTCCTCCGCGGCCAGCTCCTCGAGGGAGGAGGCGAAGAGCGCCGAGAGGGTGGCGGCCTTCTCGGCGAGCCCCCACCCCCGCGCCGCGCGGGCCGCGTCGTACGCCTCCAGCGTCTCCACCGCCGCGTCCACCACCGACCGGAGGACCTCGAAGGCCGCGTCCGAGAGGGGCGGGTCGCCGCGGTAGTTCCCCAGGCGCCCGCCGGGGCGGAAGCGGCCGGGCGTCTCGATCCCGAAGAAGCGGCGCGCCCACGCCGCGCGGTAGCGCCCGGCGGCGGCGACGATCCCCGCGTAGTCGGCCACCAGCTCGTCGAAGGCGTGGTTGAGCATGGAGCCGAAGACGCGGCGGCTGAAGTAGTGCGCGCACTCGTGCTCCAGGCGCACCACCAGCGAGGCGGCGTCCCACGACGCGTCGTCCTCGCCCACCTCCGCGGCGGGGACGCCGCTGTAGGGGCCGCGGGAGAGGAGGACGAAGCGGTCCTGGTAGAGCTCCTTTTGCCCGGCCAGCCGCCGCCACTCCTCGCGCCACGCCTCCCCGTCCGCCTCCGGGTGCGCCGCCTCCCAGGCGCGGCGGTGGGCGGCCACGCGGTCCCAGTTGACGAAGCCGCCCACGGCGACGGCGCCCATGGAGCCGGGGATCGGCGAGGGCTCGCTCTGGCGGCTTAAGCTCCGGACGAGCGCCACGAAGTCGTCCCGCTCCTCGGCCACCAGCACCGGGAGGCGCCCGGCGGGGGTGGGGTGGAGGAAGAGGGTGAGCGCCTCCGGGCGGCGGAGGACGAGTCCTTCGGCCGGGAAGGCCGCCTCGCCGCGGCGGGTGGCGGCGCGGTAGGCGTCGCGCTGCGAGACCCCCGCCTCGACGGGGAAGCGGAGCTGGGGGAGGCGCGCGCGGAGCGTCTCCCAGACGCCGGCGCGCGCCCCCTCGGCCGCGTACCGCTCCCAGGCGCCCACGAAGGGCTCGTCGGGGAGGGGGAAGGGCGGAGGCGCGTCCGGCGCGCGGAGCGTGCGCGGCGTGTAGGCCAGGAGCTCGTCGAGGGCGGCGCCGCGGGCCCCGTGGGCGCGGAGGACCTCCGCGCGGAAGGCGTCGCCGCTCACGCGCCGTCTCCGGTGCCGCCGGGGGTGCGGGCGGTGTCGGGGAGGGGGGAGGCGGCGGCCATGGCGGGGGCGTCGAGGTACTCGAAGCGCCCGTTGCGGACGGTGACGGTGAAGATCGGCTTGTCGGGGAGGTCGCCGGCGCCGTCGTAGGTGAAGGGGCCGGTGACCCCCTGCCACCCGCGGGTGGCGTGGAGCGCCTCGGCCACGCGGTCGGGGGCGGCCGAGCCGGCGCGCCGGATGGCGTCGGCGAGGACGCGGACGGCGTCGTACCCCAGGGCGGCGCCCGCGTCGGGCGCGGCGCCGAAGCGGCGGCGGAAGGCGTCGGCGAAGCGGCGCACCTCGGGGGCGGGGGCGTCGGGGTGGAAGGCGGCCACGATCACCGTCCCCTCGGCGGCGCGGCCGGCGGCGAGGAGGTCGGGGACGCCCAGCGCGTCGCCCCCCAGGACGGGGACGCCGATCCCGTGCGAGCGCGCCTCGGCGAGGAAGACGGCGGCGTGGGGCGTCTCGCCGGCCAGGAGGATGGCGTCGAACTCCAGCCCCTTCCACTCGGTGAGGATCGGCTCGAGCCCCTGCGCGCTGGGGGCGGCGTTGGGGTCGTAGCTCTGCCGCGCCGCGATCCGCACCCCGCGCTCCCCCGCGCGCTCCTCGAAGGCGTTGGCGAGGCTCCGCCCGTAGGAGTTGCGGACGTAGTAGATGGCCACGCTCCGGTACCCGCGCGCGGCGGCGAAGTCGGCGAGCTGGCGCCCGGCCTGGCCGTCGGTGAAGGTGCCGCGGAAGACGCGGGGGAGGTGCGCCCCGGTGAGCCCGGGGTCGGTGGCGGCGGGCGCCAGGAGGACGAGCCCCGAGAGGTCGTAGATCGGGGCCGCGGGGATGGTGACGTAGCTCTGGAGGTGGCCGATGACGGCGACGACGTCGGGGTTGTCGGCGAAGCGCTGCGCCACCAGCCGCCCGTCGTTGACCGACTCGTGGTCGTCCTCGCGGAGGATCTTCAGCGGCCGCCCCAGCACCCCGCCCGCCGCGTTGATCTCCTCCACGGCCATGTCCATCCCCTGCCGGTAGAGGATCCCGCTCCGCGCCTCCCATGGCCACGCCGCGCCGATGACGATGTCGCCGCGCGCCGCCTGGGCGCGCTTCGCCCGCAGCGACGCGGGGTCCTTCCCCCCGCCGCACGCCGCCAGGAGCGCCGCGGCGCACGCGGCGGCCGCCAGGGCGCGGGGGATCCGGAGAACAGGGGACTTCTTCATCTCGTCACCATGGGGTGGGGACGCCGGTCGGCTCGGATTCGTCGCGATGCGGGCTCCGCGCGGGGCCCTCACCCGGCTCGCTCAGGCTCGCCACCCTCTCCCGTTCCGGGAGAGGGGTACTTTTCGGTCCGGTGCGATCGGCGAAACTCCGTGCGGCCCACGCACTTCCGCACTCACGCACTTCCGTTTACGCGATCTGCCGCTTCGCGAGCTCGGCGAAGGGCCCCGCGACGGACATCAGCTCGCCGTAGCGGCCGCGCTGGACGATGGTGCCGCCCTGGACCACGCAGATCTGGTCGGCGTGCACGATGGTGCTCAGCCGGTGGGCGACGACCAGCCGCGTGGCGCGGAGCTGGGCCAGGGCCTCGCTCACGATGGCCTGCGTGCGGTTGTCGAGCGCGCTGGTGGCCTCGTCGAACAGCAGGATGCGCGGGCGGGTGACGACCGCGCGGGCGATCATCAGCCGCTGCCGCTGGCCGCCGGAGAGGGTGGTGCCCCCCTCGCTGACGACGGTGTGCATCCCCATCGGCATCGCCTTCACGTCGGCGTCGAGGCCGGCCATCCGCGCGGCCTCCCAGGCGTCGTCGAGGGAGGCGCCCGAGGAGCCGACGATGTTGGTGAAGACGTCGCCGGGCATCAGCCGCCCGTCCTGGAGGACGACGCCGATCTGCCGGCGGACGGCGTTGACGTCGAGCCCCGAGAGCTCCTGCCCGTCGAAGAAGATCGACCCCGACTCCGGCTGCTCGAAGCCCAGGAGGAGGCGCAGGAGCGTCGACTTCCCCGACCCCGAGGGCCCCACCAGCGCCACGAACTCCCCCGCGCCCATGGAGAGCGAGAGGTCGTGGAGGATGTACGGGGCGTCGGGCGCGTAGCGGAAGTAGACGTGCTGCACCGCCACCTCGCCGCGGAGCCTGCCGGGATCGGCGCGGGCCTCGCCCACCTCGGGGGGGGCGGAGAGGATGGGGCGCGCGTTCTCGAACTGCGGGAGCGCGGCCAGCCCCGCCACCACCGCCTGGCTGGTGGTCACCAGCGAGGTGGTGAAGATGCCGAAGGCGGCGAGGAAGGCCAGGAAGTCGCCCGTGCGGAACGTGGCCTCGCCCCCCTCCACCAGCCCCGCGGCTGCCCAGAAGACGACCAGCGAGGCGACGATGGGGAAGGCGGCCTGGAAGACGGCCAGGACGCTCCCGATCCGCCGCACCGAGAAGCGGATCCGCCGCTGCTCGGCGAAGCGCTCGGCCCAGAGCCCGAAGGCGCGCGCCTCGGCCGCGGCCACCTTGAGCTTGGCGATCCCGGTGAGGAGCTGGAGGACGAGCCCCTCGATCTCGGCCTGCACCCGCGCCAGCACCCGCTGCCGCTTGAGCTGGAGCCCGCCCGCCAGCGCCGTGGCCCCCAGCGCCACCCCGCCCAGGAGGGTGGCCCAGAGCGCCAGCCGCACGCTGTAGCGGAAGAGGAGGGCGAAGTGGACCGCCGCGAAGAGGAGCCCCACCATCGCCGTGACCGCGGCCCCGGAGAGCGCCTGGCGGACGGCGTCGACCCCCATGGCGCGCGACGCCAGGTCGCCCGCCGTCCAGCTCCGGAAGAAGGTGGGGGGAAGGGCCAGGAGCCGGTCCCAGACGGCGGCCTGGAGGGCGGGGCCCATCTTCCCCTCCATCCGGGTGAGCGCGATGGCGCGGGTGAGCTGGAAGAGCCCCGCGGCCACCGCCACCGCCAGGAGGACGGCGGTGAGCTGGAGGAGCTGCCCCCGCTCGGCGCTGGGGATCACCGAGTTGAAGAGGACGCCGGTGGCGATGGGGACCGCCGTCGCGAGGAGCCCCCCGGCCGCCCCGGTGGCGAGGACCGCCCCCAGGTCGCGCCCGCACCCCCGCGCGGCGAAGCGGAGGACGCCGGGGAGGGTCAGCGGCTCGGGGGCGAAGGCGCGGTAGAAGGCCCAGGCGAAGGGGGAGAGCGTCCCCGCCACCTTCGCGTCCACCGGCTCGCGGCAGCGGGCGGCGGGGTCGCAGAGGACGTAGCGGGCGCCGCGGACGGGGAGGAGCGCCACGGGGCGGCGCCCCTCCTCGACGAAGGCGAGGACGGGCCCGCCGTCGCGCGTCCACCAGTCGTCGCGGAGCATCACCCGGCGGACGTGGAAGCGCGAGGCGCGGGCGATCCCCAGGAGCCCCCCGGCGCCCGAGGGGGGCGGCGGGCGCACCGCGATCCCCGCGGCGTCGCCCACCAGGCGGGAGGCGGCGAAGAGGGCGTCCTCGCCCCCGTCCGCGTCGCGGAGCCGCATCCCGGGGCCGCCGGGGCGGGCGGTGTCGAGGACGGAGACGAGGCGCCCGCAGGCGCGCGCCAGCACCGAGGCGTCGAGGGCGGCGCGGCGGAGGAGGCGGTCGCGGTCGGCGGCGACGGCGCGCGCCTCGATCTCCGCCGCGGCGGCCAGGACGAGCCCGTGGAGCCGCGCGAGCCCCGCCCAGGCCTCGTCCGCCGTCGAAGGCGCCTCCCCCGCGGAGACGCGCGCGGCGCCCGAGGCGGTGATCCACGCCGGGGGCGCCACGGGGACGGGGGCGCCGCCCTCCAGCCGGAGCGCCGCCTCGCCCACCAGGAGCGACGCCCCCTCCGGATGGTGGAGCCAGACGGGCTCCGTGGGCCGGACGCTCTCCCCGTCCGCCAGCTCGCGGGTGGCGCCGGGGTCCAGGTCCTCGCACCGCCGGGGGACGACGTCGCGCGCCAGGCCGGCGCAGAGCGACGCCACCCACCGCCCCAGCGCGTGGCGGACGGCCGCGTCTCCCCCGTCGTACAGCGTCCGGAGGCGCGACTGCGGGAGGGCGCGGAGCCGCGTCCCCGTGGAGCCGACGGCGAGGAGGGCGATCCCCCCTTCCGAGAGCGGGCCGAGGGCGAAGAGGGGCTCCCCCGCCTCCAGGCGGACCAGGTGGCGGCGGACGCCGAAGGGCTCTCCCTCGTGGACGCGGACGGCGAAGAGGTCGAGCCTTCCGCTCTCCACCACCCACGCCGTCTCGCCCCCCAGCAGGAAGGCGGGGTCGGCGCCGGCCGCGGCGGAGGCGCCCTCGGCGGCGAAGAGG
>DATACF010000788.1:0-2855 GCA_036259235.1 Longimicrobium sp.
CGCGCCTGGGATACCGCGCGGTGGTGGCGGTGGGGGGCGACGGCACCGTGGCGGAGGTGATCACCGGGCTGGCCGGCACCCAGGTCCCGCTCGCCGGCGTGGCGCAGGGGACGGGGAACCAGGTGGCGTGCAACCTGGGGATCCCGCGGTCGGTGGAGGCGGCGGTGGACGTGGTGGTGAACGGGACGCCGACCCCGATCGACCTGGGGCAGCTCGGCAACGGGCGCTACTTCGCCGTGGCGGCCGGCGCCGGGTGGGACGCGGCGGTGGTGGCGGTGGCCACGCGCGAGCTCAAGGACCGCTGGGGGTTCGGGGCGTACCTCTACGCGACGCTCAAGGTGGGCTCGACGCCCCCGGCCTCGACGTACCGGATCACGGCCGACGGGGAGGCGCTGGAGATCCGGGCGGCGATGGTGCTGGTGGCCAACATGGGCCGGATCGTCTCCAACCCCCGCGCCGTGGACGTGCGGATCGGCCCCGGCGTCTCGCACCGCGACGGCCTGCTGGACGTCTGCATCTTCGCCCCCCGCACCCTCCCCGAGGCGGCGGCGCTGGTGTGGAAGATGGCCCGCCAGCAGTTCGCCGGCGACGAGCGGATGCTCTTCGTCCAGGGCCGCGAGATCACGGTGGAGTCGGACCCGCCGGTGCTGTACGAGATCGACGGCGAGCTGATCGGCGAGACGCCGCTCTCGGCCCGCGCGGTTCCCGGGGGGATCACGGTGATGGTGCCGAAGGAGTGAAGTGCGTGAGTGCGTAAGCACGGGATCATGGGGGGCCGTCCGCGAGGGTGCGGGCGGCTTTTTGCGTTTCGGGGGGGGCGGTGGTGCATGCCGGGGCTCCGCGTGGGGCCCTCACCCGGCTCGCTTAAGCTCGGCTCGCCACTCTCTCCCGTTCCGGGAGAGGGGCGCTGGCGGCTCGTCGCGTGTGGCCGGCGGCGGTGTGGCGGAAAGCTCCGCGGGCCGCGGGACCCGAGGAACGCGACGAAAGGCGGTCGAAGCGCGATCGAAGTCCGCCGTTCCAGCGAAGTTGCGTGAGGGATGCGGGCCCGGAGGGCGAAGACCCTGGCGGGGGGGAATGCGGAGGGGATCGCGATGTGCGAGGGGCGGCGGAGGGCGGGGAGTCCGCCAGGGGCTTCGCCGCGTTGGCAACGGTAGTATCGTTGCCTACGCGGCCCGCAGCCCGGCCCGGAGCGCAGCGGAGGGACACGCCCAGGTCCGTAGTTGCCGTAAGCCGTTGAAGTTGTAGTAGAAGCCGATGATCGAGCAGAGCACCCTTCATCCGCGACGATGAGCGAGAGCGAGAACGCGCCGGAAGAAGCCGGCCTGGGGATGCGCGCCGGGGAGCGGCGCCTGGTGAGCATCCGGCGCTACGTGCCCCCGGACGAGCGCGAGACGTACGCGGCGCTCTGGCTGGCGCTGCGCACGGCCGCGACGGAGCGGGGGGCGCACGCGTGGCACTTCCTGTCGGCCGACGTGCCGGACGTCTTCCTGGAGTTCCTGGAGTTCGGCGCCGAGAGCGACATCCGCGCGGACGTCGAAACGCTGGCCGCCATCCGCGCGCTCCACGAGCAGTTCGGGCAGCCGTACCCGCCGCCGGCCACCATCGAGGAGTGGGTGGAGATCCCCGCGCCCGGAAGGGGGGCCGCGTGAGCGCCGCCGACCGCGGCCGCCTCCGCGCCCTCCTCCTGGAGCGGAGCTTCCGGGTGGGCGACTTCGTGCTGTCGTCCGGCGGGCGGAGCCGCTTCTACGTGGACTGCCGCACCACGACGACGCACGCGGAGGGGCAGGCGCTGATCGGGCGGCTGGGGCTGGCGCTGCTGCGCGAGACCGGGCTGGCCCCCGACGCGGTGGGCGGGCTCACCATGGGCGCCGACCCTGTGGCGTACGCCATCGCGCACGCGTCGTGGCTGGCGGGCGACCCCGTGAACGCCTTCACGGTGCGCAAGGAGCCGAAGGCGCACGGGACGGGGAAGCGCGTGGAGGGGTGCTTCGCGCCGGGCGACCGCGTGGTGGTGGTGGAGGACGTGGTCACCACCGGCGGGAGCGCGCTCAAGGCCATCGAGGCGGTGAAGGCCGAGGGCGGGACGGTCCTCGGCTTCCTCGCCCTCATCGACCGCGAGGAGGGGGGGCGCCAGGCCATCGAGGCGGCCGGCCACCCGGTGCACACGCTCTTCCGCGTGGCCGAGCTGCTGGCGGCGGCGGAGGGGAGGGCGGGGTAGTCGGCGACCCGCGTCCGGTCCGCTGAAAACGAGGTCGCCCCTTCCGTCCACGCTCCGGACGGAAGGGGCGATCTCGCTTCTAGGCGGCGGCCCCGGCGAGGGCCTCCTCGGGCGCGTGCCCGGCCGCGTGGGCATGCCAGGCGCGGAGGAGCTCGGCTTCGCGCTCCGACGTGATGCCCACGGGGAGGGCGGGGACGGGGAGGGGGCCCTCGGCGGCGACGTCGCGGAGCGTCTGGAGGAGGGGGCGGAAGACGAGCCCCGCCGCCCGGGCGCGCCGGTCGTCGATGCGGTGGGTGCCGTACTCCTCGGGGCGCTCCCAGAAGGGGAGCTCGACCCAGGGATTGAGGCCGCGTTCCAGGAGGAAGGCGTCGCCGACCCAGGTCAGGCGCGCGTCCGACCCCGCCACGGCGCGCGCGGCCTCCAGGAGGGCGCGCATGGTGAGGGGGACGTCGCACCCGGCGGCGTTGTAGGTCCCCGAGCCGCCCCCCTCGACCATCCGCGAAATCCAAGCGCCGAGGTCGCGGGCGTCGACCACCTGCACGGGGGCGTCGGGGCGCCCGGGGGCCAGCACCTCGCCCCCGGCGCCCAGGCGGCGCAGCCACCACTGGAAGCGCCCGGCGACGTCGCCCGGGCCGGC
>DATACF010000789.1:0-2697 GCA_036259235.1 Longimicrobium sp.
CGGCGCGCGGCCGAAGAGCGTCGCCCCACGGGGCTTCGTCACGACCGTCGCGTCGGGCGCGGGGGTGGGCGCGGCCACCGCCACCCGCCGCGGCGCCGCCGCCGGGGTGCCGGAGGGCGACGACGCGGTGCGGGCGGGCGGGGGCGTCTGGAAGCGCGTCGCGTCGTCCGAGGAGACGGCGGCCGCGAGGGAGCCGGCCGGGCGCCGCGCGGACGCGGCGGTCCCGGACTCCAGCGCCTCGCCCATCTCCCCCGCGTCGCGGAAGCGCTCGGCGGGGCGGAGGGCGAAGGCGCGCTCGAGGACGGCGAAGGTGGCGTCGTCGAGCGCGGGGACGCGCTCGCGGAGGGCGCGAACCGCGGTGTCGACCTCGCGCGCCATCGCCGCGGGGTCGGCCGAGCGGAAGGCGCGCTCGCCGGTGAGGATGTGGTGGGCGACGGCGGCGAGCGAGAAGACGTCGGAGGCCGGGGTGATTCGCTCGTCGCCGCGGAGCTGCTCGGGCGAGGCGTAGGCCGGCGAGTGCGGCGAGCGGCCGAACTCGGTGAGGTGCGTCATCGTCCCCTCCTCGGCCTCCAGCTGCGCGATCCCGAAGTCGAGGACGCGCACCCGCGGGGCGTCGGCGCGGTCGCCGGGCTCGAGGAAGAGGTTCCCGGGCTTCACGTCGCGGTGCACCATCCCCCGCCGGTGCCCGGCCGCCAGCCCGCGTGCCGCCTGGCGGAGGATGGAGAGGGCGGCGGGGAGGGGGGGCGGGCCGCTCCGCACCAGCCGGGCGGAGAGGTCCTCGCCCTCCAGGAGCTCCATCACCAGGTAGTCGAGGTCGAGCTCGGGGTCGGTGCCGAAGTCGTGGACCGCCACCACGTTGGGGTGGTGGAGGGCGGCGGCCGCGCGCGCCTCGCGGTGGAAGCGGGCGCGGAGCCGCCCCACCTCGTCGGGGTCGGCGGTGGTGGTGCCGATCACCTTGACCGCCACGGGGCGCGAGAGCCGCTCGTCGAGGGCGCGGTAGACGGCGCCCATCCCGCCGCGGCCGATGACCGCCTCGATGAGGTACCGCCCCGCGAGGGTGCGGCCGGTGAGCAGCCCTGCGATCCCGTACATCCTGGCGTGCGCTTCCTTCGGAGCCGGTTCTCTGGCCTGGGCGGCGGCGATCGGCGCGGCGGGTGTCGCCGCGCGCCGGGGCCGCCGGGTGGGTTTTCCGTGGGTGGAGATACGAGGGCCGCCCTCCCTTTGTTTACGTCCGCGCGGGGAGGGCGGCCCCCCAATCTCGGGGAGAAGCGGCGAAGAGGGAAGGGCTTACCGCGCTTACCAGATCACCTCGACCCCGGCGGCGGCCCCGATCTCGGGGTCGCGGGTCAGGAGCGGGGCGTCGAGCTGGGCGGCGGTGGCGGCGATCAGCCGGTCGCCGCGCTCGGGGATGGCGTAGAGCGACTCGGCGCGGCGAAGGATCTCCCAGGTGAGGCCGACCGGGACGAAGCGCCCCGAGGCGAAGAGCTGGGCCGTCCAGAAGAGGAAGCCGCCCGGGAGCGCCACCCGGCCGCAGCGCGCCGCCTCGCTCAGCTCCGCCAGCACCAGCGCGGGGACGTAGACCGCCGCTTGCCCGGACGCGCACCGCTCGAAGACGCGGCGCGCGGCCGGGCCCAGCTTCTGGGTGCGCCCCTGCGCGTACCAGATCAGGGCGTGCGTGTCGCTGACCACCAGCGGGGGCGGCACGGCTACAGGTCGGCGAGCTTGAGGGCGGCGAGCGCCGCCTGGTGCCGCCGGTTCTCGGCGAGCCAGGCGTCGAACTCGTCCTCGGGGACCAGGAGCCGCATGCTCCCCAGGAGCTGGAAGGGCCGCTCGCCGACCCGCATCGTCCCGTACCCCGCGGGGACGGCGTACGGAGACGCGGAGGGCGGAGAAGCGTCGGGGTGGGGCGTGGGCGTTTCCATCGCGGTTACCGGAGCGGGGGTGTGAGGAGCGTCCAGCACGGAGAACAAACTTGACGGGCTTCGACCCGTGGTCAAGGGGGAAAGATTTCGTTCTGGACGCCGGGACAGCTTCGCCCCTCCCGCGCCGGTCCGGCCGGGCGGTGGTACGTGCCGTGCACTGCCGCGCACCCCCGCCGCGGTCCGGTGCCGCGGCGGACGCGTTTCATTCCGACGAGATGACAGGGGAGGTGGACGATGGCGATGGACTCGCTGCGGAAGCTGTACGTGGAGCAGCTCAGGGACCTCTACAGCGCCGAGGGGCAGATCCTCAAGGCGCTGCCGAAGATGGCGGAGAAGTCGAAGCACCCGGAGCTGAAGGCCGCCTTCGAGGAGCACCTGCGGGTGACCGAGGAGCAGGTGCGGCGGCTGGACGGGATCTTCGAGGCGCTCGGCGAGAAGTCGAGCGGGCACCACTGCAAGGGGATGGAGGGGCTGCTGAAGGAGGGGGAGGAGATGATGGGGGAGAAGGCCGACCCCGACGTCCTCGACGCCGGCCTGATCGCCGCCGCGCAGCGGGTGGAGCACTACGAGATCGCCGGCTACGGGTGCGTCCGCACCTACGCCCGCCTCCTGGGGCTCACCGACCAGCAGCGCACCCTCCAGACCACCCTCGACGAGGAGGCCGACACCGACGAGCGGCTGACCGCCCTCGCCGAGCGGGTGATCAACCTCGACGCGCTGAAGTAGCGCGCCGAGGCCGGACCGATGCGCGAAGGGGCGGCCCCGCCCTGGGGCC
>DATACF010000790.1:0-2198 GCA_036259235.1 Longimicrobium sp.
GCCGCGATTCCGTGAGGAGATCGCGGCCGTCTTCGCATTCCCCCCCGCCAGGGTCTTCGCCCTCCGGGCCCGCATCCCTCATGCAACGGCGCAGGCGGCGCCGGCCCTCCCGAGTTGAGCGGCCTGACGTCGCATGCCTCGGCCACCGCGCGCCCCCCTCCCCCGGCCACTCCCCCCGCACGCAGTGGGCGTGCGTGGTGAGGGGAGAACTTCATCCCGATCCGCGACTCACGAAGCCGTCCCGTACACCGCCAATCGCCCCGCGCACGAATGGACGCAAGCCGTCCCTCTCCTGTAGTTCGGGAGAGGGACAGGCGGCGAGCCTACGGCGAGCCGCCAGGGTGAGGGCCGCGCCGCCAGGCGCCCCGCTGTTCTGGTGCTTCGCCCCGCGCTCCGCCCTCCGTCGCCCCCAGGCGCCCCAACGCACTCACGCACTCACGCACTTCCCTCCCCCCTCCACACCTCCCGCTCCGTCACCACCGCCTCCAGCCGCACGTCCCAGGCTTCCGCGGGGACGGCCTCCATCTCCTGGAGCGCGTAGAAGATCCCGCAGCGGAACCCCCGCCACCGCGCGTCGCCGAAGAGGCGGTCGTAGTACCCCGCGCCCCGCCCCAGCCGCGCCCCCGTGCGGTCCCACGCCAGCCCCGGCACCAGCGCCGCGTCGATCTCCTCCACGGGGACGAGCGGGCAGAGCTCCGGGTCCGGCTCGCGGATGCCGAAGCGCCCGGTGTGCAGCTGCGCCAGCGCGGTCACGCGGTGGAGCGTCATCGTCCGCGTCTCGTGCACCGTCCTCGGGTAGACGACGCGCACCCCGCGCGCGAGGGCCTCCGCCGCGATGGCGTCCGTCGTCACCTCCTCCGGGAGGTCGGCGAAGAGGAGGAGGGTGCGCGCCGCCGCCACTTCCGGCACCGTCCACACCAGCCGGTCGATCTCCCGCTCGGTCGCCGCCCGGTCGCCCGCCGCGTGCGCGCGCAGCCGCCGCTTCGCCTCCGCGCGGAGCTCCGCCTTGGTCTTCACGCCCCGTCCCCCGCCGCGAGGGCCGCCGCCACCTGGGCCGCCGTGCGCGCGTTGTTGCGCAGGAGCGCCACGTTCGCCTCCAGGCTCCGCCCGCCCGTCCGCTCCGCGACGGCGCGCAGCAGGAAGGGCGTCACCTCCTTCCCGCGAACGCCCGCTTCCTCCGCCCCCCGCAGCGCCTCGGCGATGGCGCCGTCCACCTCGGCGGCGGCCAGGGCGTGCGCCTCGGGCGGAGGGACGCAGAGGAGGAGGGCGCCGGGAGAGCTTAAGCTCCGGTGCGCGCGCCAGAGCGCCGCCGCCTCCTCGGGCGTGTCCACGCGCACGTCGACCGAGAGCCCGCTCTCCCGCGCGTAGAAGGCGGGGAGCTCGTCGGTCCCGTAGCCGGCGACGAGGACGCCGTGGGTCTCCAGCGCCTCGCGGGTGGCGGCGAGGTCGAGGATGGACTTGGCCCCCGCGCACACCACCAGCATCGGCGTCCGCCCCAGCTCCACCAGGTCGGCCGAGACGTCGTGCGCCCCCCCCCGGTGCACGCCCCCGATCCCCCCGGTGGCGAACACCTGGAGCCCCGCGCGCGCCGCCAGCCACATCGTCGCCGCCACCGTCGTCGCCCCGTCGCCGCGGCGGGCGGCGGCCACCGCCAGGTCGCGCGTGGAGAGCTTCGCCACCCCCTCCCCCGTCGCCATCCGCTCCAGCTCCCCGTCCGACAGCCCGACCGACGGGGTTCCGCCGATCACGCCCACGGTGGCGGGGACGGCGCCGCCTTCGCGGACCTCCGCCTCCAGCGCGCGCCCCACCTCCAGGTTGCGCGGCCGGGGGAGCCCGTGCGCCACCACCGTCGACTCCAGCGCCACCACCGGCCGCCCCGCCCGCAGCGCCTCCGTCACCTCCACCGACGTCCGGATCATCCTCGCCCTCCGTTGATTCCCTCGTCCGCGTGCGCCCGGCGCGGCGCGCGGGTAAGTTACGTCGCCCGTCCCGGCGTCCGAAACGCAGCCGCAGGATCGGGACGATGCCCGCCGTGTCATCCTGAGGCCCGGCCTCGTAGAACCCGCCTTCGCGCGAGTGGCGGCAGGGCCGTGAGGATCAAACCGCGGCCGCCCGGTAGCCCGTCGCGGAAGCCCGCGCTGAAGCATCGGCCTCACGATCAGCCGTCGATGCCCTGGCTTTTCCTGCCGTGCATCGAC
>DATACF010000791.1:0-3131 GCA_036259235.1 Longimicrobium sp.
GCCCTCACCCGGCTCGCTTAGGCTCGCCACCCTCTCCCCTTCCGGGCCCCTTCCGGGAGAGGGGGACTTTGGGGGGCGGCGCGCGGAGCTCGAGGCATGTGACGGAAGCCGGTCGAACCGGATCGAAGTTGAGCCGTTCCGCGCGGTTGCGTGAGGGATGCGGGCCCGGAGGGCGGAGACCCTGGCGGGGGGAAATGCGAAGGGGATCGCGATCCGCGAGGAGGCGGCGGCGTGCGTGGAATCCGCCAGGGGCTCCGCGCCGTTGGCAACAGTAGTATCGTTGCCTACGGCGCCCGCAGCCCGGCCCGGAGCGCAGCGGAGGGACACGCCCAGATCCGAAGTTGCAGTTTGCCGTTGCAGTTCATGCCGTTGAAGCTCATCCACGCCTGAATGAAGACGATGAAGAGGACGACATGCCCTGGACGGTGAACCGCAGGATCGCGACCGGCTTCGGGGTCGCGCTCACGCTCCTCCTCCTGGTGGCGGCGATCGCCGCGTGGGCGCTGGCGGCGGTGACGCGGCGCTTCGAGACGGCGGTGGACGAGCAGCGCGACAACCTCCAGGCGCTGGAGGCGCTGGCCTCGTTCGACGGGGCCAACCTGGCTTTCGTGCGCTACCTCCTCCGCCCCGACGAGCGGTGGCTGGCCGACTACCGCACGGGGATCGACGGGGCCCGCCGCGCGCTGGAGGCGTCGGGCGACCGGTCGGAGACCGCGCGCACGGGGCTGGCCGACCTGGCCGAGTGGGAGTCGGCGTCGCGGGCCTCCATCGACGTCGCCCGCGCGGGGCGCCGCGACGAGGCCATCGCCCTCCGCGACGAGCGGGCGCTCCCCGTGGCCCAGCGCTTCACCGGCGCCATCACCCGCCGGGTGGCGGCCGAGCGCGAGAGCACGGCGCGCGCGGTCGAGGCGGCCGAGCGTACGGGGCGGGCGAGCACCTGGGCGCTGGCGATCGTGGCGCTGGGGTCGCTGGCGACGGGGACGCTGGCGGCGCTCTACCTCAGCCGCGCGGTGACCGGCCCCCTGCGCGAGACGACGACGACGCTGGCCTCCAGCGCGGCCGAGATCCTGGCCTCCACCACCGAGCAGGCGAGCGGCGCCTCGCAGACGGCGGCCGCGGTGGCGGAGACGGCGGCCACGGTCGACGAGGTGGCGCAGACGGCGGAGCAGGCGGCCGAGCGCGCCCGCCGGGTGGCCGAGACGGCGTCGCGGGCGGCGGAGATCGGGCGGCAGGGGCGGACGGCGGTGGAGGAGTCGATCGGGACGATGGCGCGGGTGGACGACCAGGTGGGCTCGATCGCCACCAGCATCCTGGCGCTGGCCGAGCAGGCGCAGTCGATCGGCGAGATCATCGCCAGCGTGGACGACATCGCGGGGCAGACCAACCTCCTGTCGCTGAACGCGGCCATCGAGGCGAGCCGGGCGGGGGAGGCGGGGCGGGGATTCGCGGTGGTGGCGTCGGAGATCCGCTCGCTGGCCGAGCAGTCGCGCCGGGCGACGGTGCAGGTGCGGCAGATTTTGGGCGACATCCAGCGCGCCACCTCGGCGGCGGTGATGCGCACCGAAGAGGGGGCGAAGGAGGTGGCGGCGGGGACGCGCCAGGCGACGGCGGCGGGGGAGACGATCCGCTCGCTGGCCGAGGCGGCGGTGGAGGCGGCGCAGGCGGCGGCGCAGATCGCGGCGTCCTCCAGCCAGCAGTCGGCGGGGATGGCGCAGATCCGCCAGGCGATGGGGCAGATCCAGCAGGCGAGCCACCAGAACCTGTCGGCGGTGCGGCAGACGGAGCGGGCGGCGCAGGACCTCAACCAGCTGGGGACGTCGCTCCTGTCGCTGGTGGGGAGCCGCGACGGCGGCCCGCCGCGGGCCTAGGGCGATGCGGGAGGGGCTGGCGGCGCGGCTGCGCGCGGCGTTCCTGGACGACCTCGACGAGCAGCTCCGCGCGGCCAACGCGGAGCTGCTGGCGCTGGAGGCGCACCCCGCCGACCCCGCGCCGCTGCGGGCGCTCTTCCGCGCGGCGCACACGCTGAAGGGCGCGGCGCGGGCGGCGTCGCTCCCCGCGGTGGAGCAGCTCTGCCACGCCATGGAAGAGCTCCTGGCGCGGGCGCGCGACGGCCGCCTGGCGCTGGAGCCGGGGCACTTCGCCTTCCTCTTCGCGGGCGCCGACCTCCTGGCCGCCACCGGCGAGCGGATGCGCGCGGGGGGCGAGCCCGAGGCCGAGGCGCTCGTCACCCTCGCCGAGGCGGTGCACGCGGCCGAGCTCCACGACCTCCCGGATTTCGCCGTCGGATCGGGAACGGCGGGATCGGGTGATCGGTCCTCCGCGCCGCCGCCGGTGACGCTGGAGATCGCGGACGGGGCCGACGCGGCGCCGTCCTCCGTCTCGCTCCCGACGCCGGTCGCGCCATCGCCGTCGCCGGAGCGGGAAGGGATGCGGCCGGCGGCGCAGACCCAACCGATCGCGTCTCTTTCGATCCCGGCGCCTTCGATCGCATCTCCTGCGACCGCGCCGTCTTCGCCCGTTCAACCGACTCCGATCGCGACCGCGCCCGAGCGGACGGACGGGCGGGTGCGGGTGGAGGCGGAGAAGCTGGACGCGCTCCTGGCTTCGGTGGAGCAGCTCCTCCTGGCCCGCGCGCGGCTGGAGACGCGCCTCCCCGAGGTGGAGGCGCTGGGCGAGCGGGCGGCGCGCGCGGCGGCGGCGGCGAAGCGGGGGAACGAGACGGCGGAACCGGACGCCCCGGCGGCGCTGGCGCGCGAGGCCGACCGGGTGGCGGAGGCGCTGCGGAAGGAGGTGCGCGCGCTGGGGCAGGTGGCCGACGCGCTGGCCGACGGGGTGCGGCGGACGCGGATGCGCCCCTTCGCCGAGGCGGCGGAGGCGCTGCCGCGGGCGGTCCGCGACGTGGCGGCGGCGTCGGGGAAGGAGGCGCGGCTGGCGGTGACGGGAGGCGCGGTGGAGGCCGACCGCCCGGTGATCGACGCCTTCCGCGAGGCCCTCCTCCACCTGGTCCGCAACGCGGTCGACCACGGGATCGAGCCGCCGGACGAGCGCGAGCGGGCCGGGAAGCCGCGGCAGGGGCGCGTGCGCCTCTCCGCCTACCAGGCCGGCGGCACCGTGATCGTCGAGCTCCAGGA
>DATACF010000792.1:0-4374 GCA_036259235.1 Longimicrobium sp.
CCCCCCCCCCCCCCCCCTCTTCTCCGATCCGCCCGTCGCGGCGTCCGGCGTCAGTCGCCGTACGCCGGCTCCGGCTCCAGGCCGCCGGCCGGCTCCCGCCCCGCCGACGGCGACGTCCCGCGGCGGCGGAAGCGGCCGGCCACCCACCCGCCGAAGTCGTCGAAGTAGGTGTAGGCCACCGGCACCACCACCAGCGTCAGCAGGGTGGAGGTGATCAGCCCGCCGATCACCGCGCGGGCCATCGGCGCCCGGAAGCCGCCGCCCTCGCCCATCCCGATGGCGATGGGGAGCATCCCGAAGATCATCGCCGCCGTCGTCATCACGATCGGGCGCAGCCGCACCCGGCCGGCCTCGACCAGCGCGGTGAGCCGGTCCTCGCCCGACGCGCGCCGCTCGTTGGCGTGGTCGACGAGGAGGATCGCGTTCTTCGTCACCAGCCCCATCAGCATGATGACGCCGATCATGCTCATCATGTTGAGCGTGTCGTCGGTCAGCAGGAGCGCCAGGAGGACGCCGATCAGCGACAGCGGGAGCGAGAGCATGATCGCGAAGGGCTGCGTGAAGCTCTCGAACTGGCTGGCCAGGATCAGGAAGATCAGGATCACCGCCAGCGCGATCGACTCCAGCACGAAGCCCATCGTCTCCTGCAGCTGCTCCGTCTCGCCGCCCATCGTCACCGTGTACCCGGCGGGGAGCTCCATCTCGGCCAGCGCCGCGCCGATCGCCGCCGACGCCTCGGAGATGCTGCTCTCCGGGCCCACGCCGGCGCCCACCGAGCCCACGCGCTCCAGGTCCTGCCGGTCGATCTGCGCCGGGGCCACGCCCTCGGTCACCTTCGCCACCTGGCCCAGCGGCACCGTCGCCGCCGCGCCCCCGTCGGTGCGGGCGGACGTCGCGATGGGAATGCTGGTGACGCTCTCCAGCGAGGTGCGCCGCTCGGGGGCCAGCTGCACCACCACGTCGCGCTCCTCGCCGGTGGGGTCCTCCCAGGTGGTCGCCGTCTGCCCCGCCAGGAGGGGGCGGACGGTGCCGGAGACCTGGCCCACGTCGAGCCCCAGCTCGTTGGCCAGGTCGCGGTTGACGTCGATGCGGAACTCCGGGCGCGGCGCCCCCAGCGAGGTCTGCACGTCCACCACGCCGGGGAGGGTGCGCATCTTCGCCGCCACCTCTTCCGACAGGAGCGCCAGCCGCGTCACGTCGGGCCCGCGCAGGTTCACCTGGAGGGGCTGCTGGGCGCCGCCCAGGCCGCCCGACTCCATCACCGCCACCGTGGCCCCGAAGAGCGACGACAGCTTCCCGCGCGCGGCCGCCATCAGCTCCTGCTGCGACTGCTCGCGCTCCGACGCGGGGACCAGGTCGACGTAGACCTGGCCGGCCGTGACCGTCCCCGTGACGCCGGCGCCGACGGTCGTGTAGGTGAAGTCGACGCCCGGGAGCGAGCGGAGGGCGGCCCCGACCTCCTCCGCCTTCTGCGCCGAGTAGGCCAGCGACGACCCCTCGGGGGTCTCGAAGCTCACCACGAACGCGCCCTGGTCCTGCTCGGGCATGAACCCGCCGCCGATCAGCGGGAAGAGCATGAAGGCGCCGAGGAACGACGCCGTCGCGATGGCCAGCGTGCTCTTCCGGTGCCGGAGCGACCAGCCGACGATCCCGCGGTAGCGGTCGGCGTTGCGGTCGAACCAGCGGTTGAAGCCGGCGATCCCGCGCGTCACCGGGTTCCCGCCCCCGTGCGAGGGGTCGTGCGGGTCGACGCCCCACCACGCCGAGAGCATCGGCGTCAGCGTGAACGAGACGAAGAGCGACACCAGCACGGCGAACGCCACGGTCATCCCGAACTGGTAGAAGAAGCGGCCGATGATCCCGCCCATGAACGCCACGGGGACGAACACCGCCACGATGGAGAGGGTCGTCGCCATCACCGCCAGGAAGATCTCGGAGGTCCCCCGCCGCGCGGCGGTGAAGTACCCCTCGCCGTGCTCGCGGTGGCGGACGATGTTCTCGATGACCACGATGGCGTCGTCGACCAGGATGCCGATGGAGAGCGAGAGCCCCATCAGCGTCAGCACGTTGAGCGTGAAGCCCAGCGCGTCCATCAGCATGAACGCCGAGATCACCGACACCGGGAGCGCCAGCGAGGTGATGGCGGTGGCCTTCCAGTCGTTCAGGAAGAGCATCACCACCACCACGGTGAGGATGGCGCCCAGCACCAGCTCGTGGATGACGTCGTCGACCGACTGGCGGATGTCGATGGAGTTGTCGCGCACCATGGTGAGCTCCGCGCCCTTCGGGAGCTCGCCCTCCAGCTTCTCCATCGCCTCCTTGACCCCGTCGGCCACCTCCACGGTGTTGGCGCCGGAGACCTTGAGGACGTCGAGCGACACCGCGCGGCGGTCGTCGACCATCGCGATCGAGCGCTCCTCCTCGGTGGCGTCCTCCACGCGCGCGACGTCGCCCAGGCGCACGGTCATCCCGCCGCGCGAGGCCACGATCACGTCGCGGAACTGCGCGGGGTCGGTGATGCGGCCGGTGACGCGCACCAGCTGCTCGCCCGTCCCCCGCTCGACGCGGCCGGCGGGGACCTCCAGGTTCTGCCGCTGGAGCGCGCCCATGATCTCCTGCGCCGAGACGCCGACGGCCTGCATCCGCTCCGGCAGCAGGTTCACGCGGATCTCGCGCTCCAGCCCGCCCGCGATCTGCACCTGGCCCACGCCGCTCACCGACTCCAGCCGGCGGCGGATCGTCTCGTCGGCCAGCGTGGTCAGCTCGGGCACCGAGAGGGTCCCCGAGGAGAGCGCCAGCGAGAGGATCGGCTGCGCCGAGGGGTCGAACTTCTGGACCACCGGCGCCTCGATCTCGGTGGGGAGGTCGCGGCGGACCTGGTCGATCCGGGCGCGGATGTCCTGCGCCGCCAGGTCGCCGTCGCGCTCCAGCTCGAACTCCACCACCACCGACGAGACCCCCTCCAGCGAGTTGGAGGTGATGCGGTCGACGCCCTCGACGGTGTTGAACGCCTCCTCCAGCCGCCGCGTCACCTCGCGCTCGATCGTCTCGGGGCTCGCGCCCGGATAGATCGTCTGCACGGCGACGACGGGGATGTCCACGTCGGGGAACTGGTCGATGGGGAGCCGGCGGAAGCCGAAGATCCCCAGCACGATCAGCCCGAACATCATCATCGCCGTGAAGACGGGGCGGCGCACGGCGACGCCGCTCAAGCCCCCGCCCGGCGCCGTCCGCGCCTCCTCGTCGGAGGCGGCGCGGTCGTCACGAAGCTCGTTCTTCTTCTCCGCCATCATTCCCCCTTCCCGGGCGCCGCCGCTTCCGCCGCGCGCACCCGCACCTTCGCCCCCGCGGGCACCACGCCCGGGGACACGATCACCCGGTCACCGGCCGAGACGCCGGACTCCACCGCCACCACCCCGCGCGCGTCGTCGCGCTCTCCCAGCGCCACCGTCCGGCGGACGACGGAGTCCCCGTCGATCACCAGGACGTGCTGGTCGGCCCCCTGCCCGCGCACCGCGGCGGCGGGGACGGTCAGCGCCTGCCGGTCGCCCCCGGTCACCACGCGGCCGGTGGCGAAGAGGCCGGCGATCAGCCGCCCGTCGGCGTTGGGGAGGCGGAGCGTCACCCCCACCTGCCGCGTCCCGGGGTCGGCCACGGGGTCGACCCGCGACACCGTCCCCTGGAAGGTCTGGCCGGGGTAGGCGACGAGCGTGAACTCGGCCGCCTGCCCCTCGCGGACCGCCGCCGCCTGGTCGACGGGGACCTGCCCGCGGAGCTCCAGCCACCGCGAGTCGACCACGGTGACGATCGACTGGCCGACGTTGACCGCCTCGCCCTCGCTCGCCGTCCGCACGCTGACGCGCCCGGTGAGCGGCGAGACGATCCGCGTCCGCGCCGCCTGCTCGGCGGCGCCGGTGGCCCCGGCGCGCGCGGCGCCCAGGGCGGCGAGCGCCGCCTGGTACTGCGTCTCGGCGGCCTTGAGGTCGATCTCCGACATGGCGCCCGCCCCGTGGAGGGTGCGCGCCGACTCGAGCTGCCGCCGGGCGAGGGCCACCTGGGCCTCGGCGCCGGCCACCTGGGCCCGCGCGCCGCCGGCCTGGCTCTGGATCCCCTGCGCCTCGATCCGCGCCAGCGTCTGCCCCTGGCGGACCGCGCTCCCGCGGTCGACCGCCAGCCCGGCGACCACGCCGGGGACCTGGGCCTTGACCTCCACCACCCGGTACGGCTCCAGCGAGCCGGTGAGCGCCACCCCCGCCGCCAGCGGCGCGAGGGCCGCCTCGGCCACGTCGCCCGGGGCCAGCTCCAGCGCGGGGGCCGCGGCGGCGCCGGTGGCGGCCTCGGCCTCCTTCGCCTCGCCCCCCCCGCCGCACGCCG
>DATACF010000793.1:0-3594 GCA_036259235.1 Longimicrobium sp.
GGGGCGGCGGTCCAGGTCAAATCGTACGTGGCCTCCTCCGCGTACGCCGCGGCGGAGGTGGCCCAGAGGCGCGTCTCGGGCACCCACGCCGGGACCGCCGCCCGCGCGGGCGCCACCTCCGAGCGGAGGGAGAGGACGACCTCGGCGGCGGCGCCCTCGTTCCCGTGGAGCGCGGCGAGCGAGGGGTCGGCGGCGGCCATCGCCGGGCTGCTCACGTACTCCGCGCCGTCGGCGGCGGTCACCGCCAGGACGAGGAGCCCGGCGCCGAAGCCGGTGGGGGCGCGGAGGGTGACCCCGAGGGCGTGCTCGGGGAAGACGAGCGCGGGGGAGCCGGCCAGGACGCCCGCCGGGTCCGGGAGGGCCAGCCAGGCGTCCCACAGCTCGCGGGCCGCGCTCCCCGCCTCGGGGGCGGCCAGCCGCCACCGGAGCCCGCCCAGGGGCTCGGCGTCGGAGGAGGCGCGGAGGAGGTGGAGGTAGACGCGCGCGGGCTCCCCCGCCGGGAGCGTGGCCGTCCCCGACGGGGAGAGCGTCACCTCCAGCGGGTCGGTCGCGCCCACGGCGGCCACCATCGCCGCCGCGGCCGGGCGGCGAGGGAGGCGGGCCACGCGGGTCGTCGGAGTCGCGGCCCCCATCGCCTGGACGGTGCCGTCGCTCCCGGCCGCCGGCATCCGCCCGCCGCTCAATTTGCGGACGCGGAGGACGGCCCCCGCGCCGGCGGTGTGCGAGACGATGGGATAGTCGGCCCCGGGGACGCAGAGGCGCCCCCCGGCGTAGGCGTCCACCGCGCCCGCCAGCGACGCCACGGTGACGTCGGCGTGGAGGAGGTCCACGTCCGCGACCGCCGTCAGGGCGACGGGGACGGTGACCTGGGGGACCCACCGCGCCGCCACCCGGAAGTCGGCGGCGTCGGGGCCCGCGAAGTCCTCGGCGGCGTCCCAGCGGAGGGAAAGGGGGACGGTGACCAACCCGCCGGCCGCGAGCGCCAGGGCGGGGCCCGCGCGCGCGGCGGCGCGGGGGGCGGGGGGCGCCAGGTCGTCGTGGTGGCGGAGGGAGGCCCGCGCGGGCTCGGAGAGCGCGCCGAGGAGGTCGACGCCGCGCACCTCGTAGGTGTAGTGCCCCTCCAGCGGCGGCCACGCCATCCCCGGGAGGTCGAGGAAGTGGGGCTCCGTGGCGGGGCGCACGACGTACTCGCCGACGACGAGGGGGGCGAAGACGGCGCCGGGGCCGAGGGCGGGGGTGCTCTTCCGCGCCGCCGTCGCCGCGCCGTGGGCGAAGCGGGAGACGAGGTAGAGGACCGGGCCGTGCCCGATCAGCTTCGGCTCGGGGGGCGGCGGCGCCCAGGCGAGGGCGGTGTGGGCGCAGGGGGCGCGGGGGACGAGGGCGGCGGCGGGGAGCGGCTTCCCCTCGGCGTCGAGCGGCGCCAGCTCGGGCGGCGGCGTCCACCCGGTGGGCCAGGCGGTGGAGACGGGGTGCGCCACCGTCCCCGGGACCCGCTCGGCGCGGACCCAGTCGGGGGGCGGGGGGGCGCAGACCTTGTTGGTGGGGGCGGGGGCGCTCTCGGCCTCCCCCGCGGCCCAGGCCCAGGCGGCCTCGACGCCGTAGACGAGGGGGTCGTCGCCCGGCGCGGGGTCGTCGGTCCCCAGCCCCAGGAGGGCGGCGTACTCGAAGCGCAGCGCCAGCGTCAGGAGGTACTCCACCGTCCGCTCGCGGTAGTACGCCACCACCGGCCCGGCGGTGACCGGGCTGGCCAGGAGGAGGGGGAGCGGCGGCGGGGGGTCGTAGCGCCAGAGCGCCCACGCCAGCTCGGCGTCGGCGGTGTGGGGGTCGCCGAAGAAGGCGGCGGCCTTCGCGGTGAGCTCGTCGTGCTCGGCGACGGGGGTGCGGGGGTCCGCCAGCCGGACCAGGGGGAGGAGGAAGCCGAGGTTCTCCTCCTCGATCGTGGGGAAGTACGGCCCCCCGCAGACGGGGCGCCGGGCCTCGGCGTCGCGGCGGAAGGACGGCCAGTCGGTGGTGGCGGGGAGGAAGAAGGTGCCGACGGGCGTGCGGACCTGGCTCTGCACGGGGCGCCGCCAGACGCGGAAGCCGCTGGGGGGGAAGCCCCAGTCGGGCCGCGCGGCCCACCGCACGCCGTAGCAGCGCCCCACCGTCTCCCCCACCTTGTCGGGCGGGTGGCGGAGGCAGGCGATGATGTGCAGGTCGATCCCCGGCACCAGGGGAGGCGGCGGCCCCGCCACCGGCGGCCCCACCCTCACGATCGACGGTCTCACGCGCCACCTCCCAGCGGGACGTCGAAGCTCACCGATTCGGCCGCCGTGTCGCCGTCGACCGCGAACACGGGGAGGGCCTCGCCCGCGTCGCGGAGCCAGGCGAGGCGCACCGAGAGCGGGTCGTCCGTCCACCCCGCGCCGGGGGCGAGGACGAAGGCGCGGGTGGCGTCGGCGTTGGCGACGGCGGTCGACGCGACGCCGCCGGCCTCGACGGTGAGCCGGCCGCCGAAGCCCAGCGGCTCGGGGGCTTCCAGGAGGAGCGCCAGGCACGCCCCGGCGGCGTCCACCAGCGGGGTGGCGGTGAAGCGGTCGGCGTAGGCGATCGTGGGCACCCCGGCGGCGCGGGCCAGCGCGTCGAAGTCCGTCCCCGCGAGGGCGCCGGGGAGAAGCTTCGGGGCGAGGACGGCGCGGTCGCGGGTGGCCAGCGCGGTGAAGGCGGCGTAGCGCGAGGTGGTGAAGCCCCACGCCAGGAGGGGGAGCTCCGGGGCGCCGTCGGAGACGAGCCACGCCGTGTACTGCGAGTCCGGGGAGAGGGCGAGGCCACCGAGTCGGAGGAGGGTGCGGCCGAGCTCGGGGAGGGCGACGGGGTCGACGCACCCGTCGTCGTCGGCGCTCTCGTTCCGCTCCTCGGCCCAGAACTCCTGGGTCGTCGTCGTGATTACGGGGGCGACGTCGGAGGCGGGGACGAGGAGCTCGCTCCCGTCCGCGTCCTTGACGGGCTCGCCCGCGGCGTCGAAGAGGCGCACCACCAGGGCCTCGCCCACGGCGGCGTACAGGTAGGGCACGTACTCCTCCACGAAGCGGACGGTGACGTCGTAGCCGGTGTAGACGGGGCGGGCGCCGTCGGCGGGCCAGGTGTCGGCGACGAAAGAAGCGAGCGCGCCGGTGTAGGCGGGGGGGTCGCCGGCGCGGAAGCGGGCCTTCGCCAGGGCGCCGGCGCCGAGGGGCTCGGTGACGGTGCCGTCGGGGGCCTTGAGGCGCGCGGTGTACTGCACGCGCAGCTCGTACGTCTCGCCGGGCTGGAGGAGGAGGGCGTCGGCGGGGATCGTCCAGCTCTCGGTGACGGTGGTGAGCCCGCCGGTGCGCGTCCCCGGGCTCCAGGTGCGCGGGTGGTAGCCCGGCTGGTAGCAGAAGTCGGTGAGGACGCGCCCCGCCGCCGCCTGGCCGGTCACCACGAGGACGCCTTCGCCGCGCCGCTGCGGGATGAGCTCGGCGGGGAGGGCGACGGCCGCGACCCGGTTCGAGGGTGCGGGGGTGCGAGAGTGCGAAAGTGCGTGAGTGCGTGAGTGCGTGAGTGCGCTCGCGTCTTCGCGGACCTCGGCGCGTT
>DATACF010000794.1:0-3343 GCA_036259235.1 Longimicrobium sp.
CGCACTTCGCGGCCATCACCCGCGAGCGCCCCTGGCACGTCCGCTTCATCGAGGTGATGCCCACGGGCGAGAACCTGGGCGTCTCGGCCGACGAGTACGTCTCGTCCGACGAGATCCTGGCGCGGGTGGGGCGGATCGGGGCGCTGGAGCCGGTGGCGGGGCCGCCGGGGAACGGGCCGGCGCGCTACTTCGCCTTCCCCGGCGCGGCGGGGACGGTGGGGGTCATCACCCCCATGAGCCACAACTACTGCGGGAGCTGCAACCGGATGCGGCTCACCGCCGACGGCCAGCTCCGCCCCTGCCTCTTCGGCCACCTCCAGACCAACCTCCGCGACCCGTTGCGCCGCGGCGAGCCCCTGGAGCCGCTGATCCGCCAGACGCTCCGCATCAAGCCCGAGCGCCACTGGCTCGTCCAGGGCTCCGACGCGGGCTCCGGCGGCCTCCTGGCGCTGTCGCAGGTGGGCGGCTGACGCCGTCCTCAAGCCCGAATCCCCTCGCCGGTCATCCTGAGGCCCGGCCTCGTCGAAGTTCGCCTTCGCGCGGAGGACGGCAGGGCCGTGAGGATCTACCCGCGGCCACGCCGATGCCGGTCGCGGAAGCCCGCACCGAAGCCGCGGCGTCACCGTTCTCCCGTCGATCTCGGGCAGGAAAAGCCGGGCGTTGACGGACGGCGGTCCATCCGCCGCGGTCGTGCGGGCTGCCGCGACGGGCTCCCGCGCATGCCTCGGCAAGATCCTCACGGCCCTGCGGCCTTCCGTGCTGAGTCGATTCCGGTGTGGCCGGGCCTCAGGATGACCCGTCGGGCGATCGTGGGGTTCGGCGGCCGCTTCCGAAGGGCCGTTCCCCCGCCGGACGTTTCTCCTCTCCGCCCGTCTCTTTCTCCCCGCCCCCCGTCGTGTTAGCTTGCCGCCCATGCCGACCCCCTACGTGAGGCGCGGATGACGCGCGTGGCCGCGGTGCCCCAGACGCTGAACGGCGAGGCCTTCGAGGCGCTCCTGGCCGAGGCCGCGCAGGCCGGCGGCGAGCGGCTCCTCTTCGACGCGCGCCACGTCCGCTTCGCCGACCCGTACGGGATGCTGGGGCTCCTGGCGCTGGGCGAGTGGCTCCGCGAGCAGGGGCAGAGCCCCATCCTCCACCTCCCGCAGTCGACCGACGTCGTCCGCTACCTGGCGGGGAGCTCCTTCCTCCGCGCGGCCGAGACGGCGTTCGAGCTCCACGGCGCGCCGGCGGGGCGGGTGGCCGAGTGGCCGGTGCTCCTGCCGATCACCATCATCAACACCCACGAGGACGTCCACGAGGTGATCAACGAGCTCAACGAGGGGCGGGTGAGCGCCCTCCTCTCGGAGCAGCTCGGCTACTCGAAGGCCGACGCCATCGCCTTCAGCATGCTCCTCTCGGAGGTCTCGCAGAACATCATCGAGCACGCCGGCGCCGCCGGGTGGGTGGGGATCCAGACGTACCGCCGCTGGCGGGGGATCGACCGGCGGGTGGCGGTGATCGCGGTGATGGACCTGGGCACGGGCTTCCGCGGCTCGCTGGAGCGCGAGCACGCCGCCCGTTTCGGCGACCGCTGGTCCGACGCCACGGCGCTGGAGGCGGCCTTCATCCACGGCGTCACCCGCTTCCGCGACCCCGGCCGCGGCCAGGGGCTCAAGCAGATCCGGAAGAAGGTGGGGCGCTGGGGCGGGAAGATCGCCATCCGCAGCGGCACCGCGCGGATCGCCGACGTCCCCGAGTGGGACAACGCGGTGCCGCTGGAGAAGGACCTCCCGTCCTTCCCCGGCGCGCAGATCGAGATCATCCTCCCCGCCAGGGAGCCCGCGCCCCCGCCGCCTCCGGAGCCCGCGCCCGGCGCCCGGGCACGCGCCCCCCTGAACCGCAGGGGATAGGGAACAGGGGACAGGGTACAGCCACCGATCCCCGACTGGGCACTCAGGACTCAGGACTTGGGACTCAGGACTTCCGTCCCGTCCCGCACTCACGCACCCGCACTCACGCGACCTATGAAGACCGCCACCTTCGAGACCAACAAGGGCTCCTTCACCGCCGAGCTCTACCCGAACGAGGCCCCGGGGACCGTCGCCAACTTCGAGAAGCTGGCGAAGGACGGCTTCTACGACGGGATCGTCTTCCACCGCGTCATCCCCGACTTCGTGGTGCAGGGCGGCGACCCGAACACCAAGGAGTATCCGCTCGACGACCGGCGGATCGGCACCGGCGGGCCGGGGTGGAAGATCAAGTGCGAGACGCAGGGGAACCCGCACAGGCACGAGGAAGGGTCGCTCTCGATGGCCCACGCCGGGCGCGACACGGGGGGGAGCCAGTTCTTCATCGTCCTCTCGGAGGCCAACACGCGCCACCTGAACGGGGTGCACACGGTGTTCGGGAAGGTGACCGAGGGGATCGAGGTCGTCCGGCAGCTCCAGCGGGGCGACCGGATGGACCGGGTGACCGTCCAGGACGCCTGAGCCGAGGCATGTTCCAGGGGCGCGGCTTCTCGCCGCTCTCGATCGACCTCTCGCAGCACCGCCGATCGGTGACCTCGCTCTTCAGCAACCTGGTGACGCGCCCCACGGGGCGCGCCATCCGCTCGGGCGTCGAGAGCCAGATCGCCGAGATGGAGGGCGGGGCCGCGGCGTGCCTGTCGATCCTCGACTTCTCGCAGGTGCGCGTGCTCGACTACTCGTGCGCCGACGAGATCGTGGCGAAGCTGCTCCTCCGCTTCCTGGGAGAGGAGCGCCCGGCCGAGGCCTTCTTCGTGGTGCGCGGCGTCCAGGAGCACCACGAGGAGGCCATCGAGGCCGTCCTCGAGCGCCACTCGCTGATGCTGGTGGCCGAGGACGACACCGGCGCCGTCAAGCTCCTGGGCGACGCCAACCCCGTCCACCGCGCCGCCTGGGAGTCGCTCCGCCGCCGCGGCCGCGCGGGCGCCGCCGACGTCGCCGCCGACACCGGCCTCGCGGCGGACGCGGTGGAGGCCACGCTCGCCGCCCTGGTGGCCCACCGCGTGGCGGCGCGGCACCCGGACGGGACGGTGACGCCGCTGTCGAAGCTGCTGGAAGAAGCGTGAAGTCCTGAGTCCTAAGTCCTGAGTCCTGAGCGACTTCGGTCGCCACACCTCAGGCTGGGACGCGGGCCTCGGAAGCGGCTCGTGGCGCTCCCGCTCTCCCTCACGCGGACGCCCGCGGCGAGGAGTCCGCGCAGGCGCAATACCGTTCACTTTGTTCGTTAGATGTGCTATATTGGGCATTATCCCTAGCCAGGAGGCCCGATGGCACGCACGAGGAACTTACGTTCGAAGTCAGAGCGGCTGACGGACTTGATGAACATCGGGGTGCTGACA
>DATACF010000795.1:0-2555 GCA_036259235.1 Longimicrobium sp.
GTGAGCTCCGCGGATCGACGGAGCTCCCCCTGTGTCCTCTGTGTCCCCTGTGTGAGTCCCGCCGTTCCTACGGGATGCGGCAGACGACGGCGCCGGAGGTGACGGTGACGCTCTTGGTGGCGGTGGCGGTGCGGGCGAGGGCGTCGGTGACGGTGACCGAGAGGGTGAACGAGGTGGCGCTCTCGCCCAGGTAGTCGTGGCCCGAGGCGGTGCCGGTCCCCGCGCTCTGGCTCCAGGCGTACGAGATCGCCCCGCTCCCGCCGCTGACGCTGGCGTACCACCCGCACTCGTTGTACGGGCGGATGCTGGAGGGGCCCAGGATGGTCACCGTCGGGGGCGGCGGCGGGGTGGCGATGGTGATCGGCGCGGTGGCCGAGGCGCCGTTGATGGTGGCGGTCACCTGGCCGGTCCCGTCGCTGGTGGTCGTCACCGACCCGCCGCTGGAGACGGTGAGGAGCGAGCCGGTGGAGGTCGACCAGGCGGCGGTGTTGGTGGTGAAGACGCCGTCGGCGTCGTAGCCGAAGGCGACGCACTGCGCGGTGGTGCTCTTCTCCATCTTCGTGGGGCAGGCCACGGTGACGCTGGTGGTGGGGCCCACCGTCAGCAGCGGGTCGCCGGGGCTCAGCAGCTTCTTCCCGGCGTCGTCGCAGCCGGCGATCGCGAAAACGGCCGCGGCCAGCGCCAGAGTCCTGCTCGCGCGCATCCTCATCCGTCCCTCCGTGCGGTGCGGGATGATCGGTCGGAGGCGGCCTGCAAAGGGGGCCGCCGATGGGGGGGTGTGGAGGAACGGTATCGGTGCGCGGACGGCTCGCGCAACATTTAGCTCGAAAAGAGAGTGCGACGGAGCCGCCGAAGCCGCGGACGAGTGCGTCCGCGGCCTCTTCGCTCCGGGCTTCCGGCTCCCTGGAGGGGGCGGCTACTGGCCCGTGGACGGCGCGGGCGCAGCGCCCGCGGACGAGCCGACCGCCGGGGCCGTACCGGCGTCGACGGGGGCCGCCGTGCTGGCGGAGGCCACGGTGTCGGGGGCCACGGCCGGCTCGGGCTCTTCGTCGCGGCCGCCCAGGAAGCGGGTCAGGAGCCAGATCAGCAGCAGAAGGGCCAGGAGCCCCAGGATCCACGGGAGCATGCCGCCTCCCCTTTTCCGTTCGACGTTGATGTCGGCCACGCCGTCCTCCTCCGTCCGGGTGATGAGCGATCCGTCTCGATGAGGGCGCACCCCGGCGCACGGGGCGTGCCACCCATGGCGCCCCGCGTCTCCGCGCCCGACATTTGCGCGGCCCCCGCCGCCCGGCCGTCACCTGTCCATCCTTCGCCTCGCCTCCCATGCTCCGCGGAATCGCCCCGATCGTCGCGCTCGCCGCCGCGCTCGCTCTCTCCTCTACGCCCGCCGAGGCGCAGGTCCGCTGGCGCGTCGAGGGGTTCGGCGGGTCGGCGCTCTCGCTCCCCAGCCGGCTGACGGTGCGGCAGGCGGGGGAGGCGACGGTGCGGATGCGGGCGCGGTGGGAGACGCGGCCGCTGGCCGACGCCCCCTATTACGCGTACCGGGTGGAGCGGTGGGAGGGGGACGCGGGGTGGGCGGTGGAGCTGCTGCACCACAAGGTCTACCTGCGGAACGAGACGGAGGTGGTGCAGCACTTCGAGGTGTCGCACGGCTACAACCAGCTCACGCTGGCGCGCGCGTGGGGCGCGGGGCGGTGGGTGACGCGCGCGGGGGCGGGCGTCGTGATCGCGCACCCCGAGAACACCATCCGGGGGCGGCCGCTGGACGAGGAGCGCGGGCTGCTGACGGAGGGGTACCACTTCGCCGGGGTGGCCGCGCAGGCGGCGCGCGGGGTGCGGGTGCGCCTGGCCGGGCGCTTCGACCTCATCGCGGAGGCGAAGGTGACGGCCGCCTGGGCGCGCGTGCCGGTGGAGGGCGGGAGCGCCGACGTCCCCAACGCGGCGGCGCACGGGCTGGTGGGCGTGGGCTACACGTTCTGAAGGGGCGGAAGCGATGGAGGCGGTGGTCTTCACGGGGATCCAGGCGTCGGGGAAGTCGACCTTCTACCGCGAGAGGTTCTTCCACACGCACGTCCGGATCAGCCTCGACCTGCTGAAGACGCGGGGGCGCGAGCAGACCTTCCTCCGCGCCTGCCTGGCGACGGGCCAGCGCTTCGTGGTCGACAACACCAACCCCACCGCCGCCGACCGCGCGAAGTACGTCGCCCCCGCGAAGGCGGCCGGCTTCCAGGTCGTGGGCTACTTCTTCGCCACCGCCCCGGGCGACGCCATCCGCCGCAACAAGGGGCGCGAGGGCGGCGCGGTGATCCCCGTCCCCGGCATCCTGGGCACCTACAAGCGGCTGGAGGAGCCCACGCACGCGGAGGGGTTCGACACGCTGTACCGGGTGACGATCGTGGAGGGCGGAGGGTTCGAGGTGGCGGAGGTGGAGCGGGGGGGGAGTGCGTGAGTGCGTGAGTGCGTGCGGGGAACCATGAACAGCGGGGCGGCTGCGCCGCGGGGGGCCCTCACCCTGGCGGCTCGCCGTAGGCTCGCCGCCTGTCCCTCTCCCGAAC
>DATACF010000796.1:0-2775 GCA_036259235.1 Longimicrobium sp.
GGCGCCGAGACCGCCGCGCCGGTGACGATCGGGATCCCCCGCGAGGCCGAGCCAAACGACCACGCCGGCACCGCGGAGCGTCTGCCGGCGGGCGGCTGGGTCCTCGCCGAGCGCGACCACCCGGGCGACGTGGACGTCTTCGCGGTGACGGTCCCCGCGGGGACGTACACCTTCGAGACGGCGGGGGTGCTGGGGAGCTGCGGCCTGGCGCTGGAAGAGGACACCGAGCTCTGGGTCACCGGCCCCGGCGGCCGGGAGCTGGCCCGCAGCGGCGACGTGGACGCGGCGCGGCTGGACTTCTGCTCGCGGGTGACGCTGACGCTCGCGGCGGGGACGTACCACGTCTCCGTGCGCGGGGTGAGCACGGCGTGGCTGGGGAGGTACGTGCTCCAGGTGCGGGCGGGGGGATGAGTGCGTTGGTGCGTGAGTGCGTTGGATTTCGTGGGGGCGACGGGGTTCCGCGCGGGGGCCCTCACCCGGCTCGCTTTAGGCTCGCCACCCTCTCCCGATTCTGGGAGAGGGTTGTTTGTTCTGGTGCGCGGGGCGTGCGACTGCGTGGCGGAAAGCTCGTAAGTCGCGGATCGGGTTGAAGTTCTCCCTCTCGCTCGCGAAGCGGGGGAGGGGGCCGGGGGTGGGGGCTGCGGGGCCCGAGGCATGCGACGTCCGTCCGCTCGACGCGGGAAAGCCGACGCCGCCTGCGACGTTGCATGAGGGATGCGGGCCCGAAGGGCGAAGACCCTGGCGGAGGGGAATGCGAAGGGGATCGCGATCGACGACGAAGCCCCCGGCGGCATGGAGTCCGCCAGGGGCTTCGCCGCGTTGGAAACGGTAGTATCGTTTCCTACGCGGCCCGCAGCCCGGCCCCGCGCAGCGGGGACATGCCCAACGCCGTCGTTGCCGTTGCCGTTCGCCGTTGGAAGAGCCGGTCGATCACACCGTCTCCAGCGTCCGCGCCTCCTCCCGTAGCGCCTTCAGCCGCCGCGTCTGGGGATAGGGGAAGAAGTCCGGCACCTCGCCGCCGCGCTGCCGCTCCTGCATCTCCCGCCAGAAGCCCACGGTGAACAGGTCGGCGTGCACCTCCAGAAAAGCCTCCCGCAACGGCCCCGGCGGGATCAGAAACGGCAGGAACTCCTCGGGGAAGACGTCGCCCTCGTCGACCGAGAACCACGCCTCCGCGCCCATCTCGTCCTCCTCGTGGCGCGCCTTCGGGATCGGCCGGAACGTCACGTCGACCAGCCGCGAGATCTCGTCGTAGTCGTAGAACATCACCCGCCCGTGCCGGCTGACCCCGAAGTTCTTCAGCAGCAGGTCGCCGGGGAAGACGTTGGCGCACGCCAGGTCGCGGATGGCCCACCCGTACTCGACGATCGCCGCCTTCGCCGCCGCCTCGTCCGCCTCGCGGAGGTACAGGTCGAGCGGCCGGATGCGGCGCTCGGTGTAGAGGTGCCCCACGACGACGCTCCCGTCGCGGACGCGGACGCTCCCCGGCGCCACGCGGAGGAGCTCGTCGAGCGCCTCGGGCGAGAAGCGGTCGCGGGGAAACTCGAGGTGCTCGAACTCCTGCGCGTCCACCAGCCGCCCCACCCGGTCGAGCGCGAAGACGAGCCGGTACTTCTCCATCACCTGCGCCCGCGTCACGCTCTTGGGCGCCCCGAAGTCGTCCTTGATGACCTTGAAGACGACGTTGTACGCCGGGAGCGTGAAGACGCTCATCACCAGTCCCTTGACCCCCTCGGCGGGCTCGAAGCGCGCGTCGGGCTCGCGGAGCTGGCGCTTGAGCGCGCGGTAGAGCTCGGTCTTCCCGTGCTTGTTCTGCCCCACCGAGGTGTAGAGCTCGTGGAGGGGCTTGGCGGGCATCAGCGTCCGCAGGAAGGCCACCACCTCCCCCGGCCGCTCCGTGTCGACGTGGAAGTACGAGCGCGCGAAGGAGAAGACGACGTGCACCTCGTCCGCCGTCGCCAGCACGGCGTCGGGGCGCACGCCGTCGCCCTCGTGGAGGAGCGCGACGACGAGCGGCCGCAGCGCGCCGCCGTCCAGCCGCAGCCGGCCGACGAGGTACGCGGCCTTGTTGCGGTAGAAGGGGGGGCGGAGGACCTCGGCGGCGCGGACGCGGCCCGCGTCGCCGCCCAGCTGCTCGCGGAGGGCGCGGGCGCAGAGGGCGGCGTCGCCGGGGAGGTCGGCGAAGGCGCCGGCGAGCGGCGTCGCCCGGAAGATCGCTTCGAAGAGGGCGGGGGAAACGCCTTCGCTCTCGTGGCGGACGCAGAGCCCGGTCTCCTCGCACGCCTCGCCGGGCGGCGCGTCGCCGTCGGCGGTGAACTCGCTCTCCGGCTCGACGCCGACGGTGCCCAGGACGCGGCGGACGACGGAGTTGTAGAAGGTGGCGGCCAGCTCCTCGTCGCCCCGCCCGGCCACCCGGCGCTCGAAGGCGCGCTTGGCGGCGGGGCCGTCGGGGACCTTCCCCCGCAGCGCCGCGACGACGCGGTCGACGGCGGCGGAGTAGAGGGTCAGCCGCTCGGCGGCGTCGCGCTGCCCGCTTCGCCACTCGCGGCGGAGGAAGCGCCCGGGCGCGCGGCGGGTGACCTCGGCGAAGGCGTCGAGCCACCCCTCGTAGGCCGCCAGGACGGTCTCGGCGGGATCGGCGCTTCGGTCGGTGCTCACGCAGCTCTCGGGAATCGTCGGTCCGCGAAGGGAGTATCGGTCGGACGGGACGATTGCAGGCTCCGCGCCGGGCGGCCGGGAGGGGAACGCGAAACGGGCCGGGAGCGCATCGCTCCC
>DATACF010000797.1:0-4006 GCA_036259235.1 Longimicrobium sp.
ACGGCGACGGCGGCCGCGTTTCTACTCAGGACTCAGGACCGGGGACTTTCCGTCCGGAGGAACTGGTTGACCGCGGTGAAGAACGGGACCGGGTCCTCCATCCAGGGGAAGTGGCCCACGCCGTCGAGGACCAGGAGCCGGGCGCCGGGGATGGCGTCGGCGTAGTCGCGCGAGCTGGCGAAGGGGACGGCGTCGCCGGTGCCGTGCACGACGAGGGTGGGGGCGGCGACGTGCCCCAGCGTGCCGCGCAGGTCGAAGTCGCCGAGGGTGGCCATGATGGTCAGGTGCACCGGGAGGAGGACGCGGGCGACCTCCTCGGGGACGTCGCACCAGGCGCCGCGGAGGGCGCCGACCTTCGCGGGGTCGGTGAAGTAGGTGGCGAAGCGGAGAGTGAGGTATTCCTCGCAGGCGGCGCGGTCGGCGGTGCCGTCGATCCACCGGCCGATGAGCGCCATCATCCGCGCGTTGGCGGCGTCGCCGGCGCGGGCGGCGATGGTGGCGTCGAACTCCGCCCAGTAGGCGGCGCTCACGGGGGCGGGGTTGAGGAGGACGAGGCGCTCCAGGCGGTCGGCGTGCTGGCGGGCGTAGAGGCCGGCCAGGAGGGCGCCCCACGAGTGGCCGACGAGCGACATCTTCTCGAGCCCGAAGTGCGCGCGGACGGCCTCGAGGTCGGCCACCTGGCGGTCGACGCCGACGAAGGCGGGGTCGAGCGAGCCCTGCGAGCGCCCGCCGCCGCGCTGGTCGTAGTAGATCAGCGTGCGGCCGTGGGCCAGCGGCGCCAGGTCGGCGGTGAGGTACCCCATCTCCAGCCCCGGGCCGCCGTGCAGGACGACGACGGTGTCGGGGCCCGTCCCCACGACGCGGTAGTGGAGGCGGACGCCGTCGGCGCCCGCGAGATAGCCGTCGGCCGTCGGGACGTCGTACGAGAAGGGCGCGCCCGCCGCGTCGAGCGACGGGAGCGCGGCGGGGGCCACGGTGGGGCTATCGGAGCAGGCGGCCAGCGAGAGCGCGGCGGCCAGGGCGGCGGTGGGTCGGCGGAACATGGTGAACCGGTCTCCAGGTGTGTCGTCGGGGGGTGTGACAGGCGCCCGGCCGTCGTGCCGGCGCGCACCGCCTCCCCAGGCACGCCCGGTGCCGAAAACGACTGAATTCCGCTCACCAAACGTATGTATTTACGCTGACGAGACTTCGCGCTCCCGCTTGACAGAATTCGCGATTTTGCCAGCCTGGGGCAGGGATGCCGCGACTGGGGCGGCGGGGTCACATGGCGGGATTCTCCTGACGGGGATTCTCCTTCCCGCTTCCCCGGCCTCACGGATCCGGTGCGGGCGAGGGGCGGGGGTGCGCGCTCCGGCACCCGCGCGGGCCCTCACCCGGCTCGCTCCAGGCTCGCCACCCTCTCCCGTTCCGGGCGCTTTGGGTTGGTGCGCGAGGCCGAGGCCCGTGTGGAGGAGGGCTCCGCGGGCGCGATAGATCGCGCGGCTACATTGATTTGCGCGAACGGCGGGCCACCGCCGCGGCATGCGGCGGAAGCGGGCGTAGCGAGGGCGAAGCTCGGCTGTTCAACGAATTTGCGTGAGGGATGCGGGCCCGAAGGGCGGAGACCCTGGCGGGGGGAAATGCGAAGGGGACCGCGATGAGAGGAGAAGACGGCGGAGCATGGAGTCCGCCAGGGGCTCCGCGCAGTTGCAAACGGTAGTATCGTTTGCTACTGCGCCCGCAGCCCGGCCCGGAGCGCAGCGGAGGGCCACGCCCGGATTCGCAGTTCGCGGTTACAAGTGCCCAGTGCCCAGCAACCACCCCGCGATCACGACAGAGGACGGAGCAGCGCGTCGCGGTAGTTGCGGGAGACGCGCAGCTGCTGGCCGTCGCGCAAGATCGCCACGTAGTCGCCGCCGAACCACGGCTGCACCTCCTTGATCCGGTCGACGTTGACCACCGTCGACCGGTGGATGCGCACGAAGCGCGACCCGTCGAGCTGCGCGGCGATCCCCGTCAGCGTCGCGCGGATGAGGTGTGAGCGGCTCCCGGCGTGGACGCGGACGTAGTTCCCCGCCGCCTCCAGCCAGTCGACCTCGTCGGTGGCGACGAAGTGGATGCGGTCGTTCTCCTGCACCATGAAGCGGGTGACCGGCCGCCCGCCGACCGCCGCCCCCTGCCCCTCCCCGCCCCGGTAGTCCCGCAGCAAGGCCTCCAGCGTCCGCCGGATCTCCTCCCCCGCCTCCGCCCCCCGCTGCCGCCGCGCGTGCCGCACCGCGTCGCCGAAGCGCGCGTCGTCGAAGGGCTTGAGGACGTAGTCGGCGGCGTGCACCTCGAAGGCCCTCAACGCATGCTCCTCGAAGGCGGTGACGAAGACGACCGCCGGCATCCGCGCGGCGCCGACGCGCTCGACGACGCCGAAGCCGTCGAGCCCGGGCATCTGCACGTCGAGGAACACCAGGTCCGGGCGGTGCTCGAGGATGGCCTCCACGGCCGCCTCGCCGTCGGCGCACTCGGCGACGACCTCCACCTCGCCCAGCCGCGCGAGGGCGATGCGGACGCAGTCGCGCGCCAGCGGCTCGTCGTCGACGATGACGGCGCGCACCGGGCGGGGTTCAGCGGGCGATGACATGGTCGGCCTCTTCGCCGTGGACGGGGAGGGTGACGGTGACGCGGGCACCGCCGCCGGGAAGGTTGCCGCACGCCAGGGCGGCGCGCGCGCCGTAGAGCTGGGCCAGCCGCTCGGCGACGTTGGCGAGCCCCACCCCCCCGCTCCGCCGCTCGCCGTCGAACCCCGCCCCGGTGTCGCTCACCTCCAGCACCAGCGACTCGCCGTCGCGGAAGGCGCGCACCGCCACCCGCCCCGGCCCCGGGCTCTTCGCCACGCCGTGGCGGACGGCGTTCTCCACCAGCGGCTGGAGGACGAGCGAGGGGACGGCGAGGTGGAGGAGCTCCGCGGGGACGTCCATCTCCACGGTGAGCCGGTCGTGGAAGCGGACGCGCTCGATCTGGAGGTAGCGCCGGAGGAAGTCGAGCTCCTCCGCCAGCGGCACCTCCTGGGCGCGCTGCCCCAGGGTGATCCGCAGGAGCTCGCCCAGGGTGGCGAGGACCTCCACCGCGGCGTCGCCGTCGCCGCGGCGGGCGAGGCCGGCGACGGAGTTGAGGGTGTTGAAGAGGAAGTGCGGGTTGAGCTCCATCCGCAGCGCGTCGAGGCGCGCCTGGGTGACGGAGGCCTCCAGCTGCGCGGCGCGGGCGGCCAGGCGGGCGGCCTCGAGCTCGCGGTCGCGGAGGCGCCGGTGGTAGTCGAGGGCGGCGAAGGTCCCCACCATGGCCCAGTAGACGACGATCCCGCTCATCCAGAAGAGCGCCACCATCCGCCCCAGCGTCACCCCGAAGCGCTGGAAGGGGATGCCGGTGAAGAAGACGAAGCCGAAGGCGCCGACGACCGTGTGGGCCAGCCCCACGGCGATGGAGAAGACGACGTGGAGCGCGGTGTTCCAAGCGGCCCGCCCCACCCCCGGCGGGTAGCGGCGGGTGAGCCAGAAGGCGAGCGGGGCGAAGGGGATCCAGGTGTACCACCACTGGAAGTTCTCCACCATCACCCGGTGCCACGGGATCCCCGGCGCGTTGGGGGTGAAGTACGACTTCACGCAGTCGAGCGCGGCCATCATCGTCCAGAAGCCGATGATCAGCTTCCACACCGGGACCGGGAGCCCGAAGACGAGGGCGTCCCGGCCGCCGTCGCCCTCGGCGGGAGGGGCGGCCGTCGCGGGGAGGGAGAGCGCGGGGGAGGTCGGCATCGCGAGGGGGAGACGGGGGAGACGCGGCGGCCGGGAAGAAGACCGAATACGGCCGTTCCCCCCCGGGCGCCCCGCCCCGGGGACGAACCGTGATCCCCGGGTGACGAGCCGGTCGTCCCGAGGGACGAGCCGCAGGGGCGAAAGGGGCGAAAGGGGCGCGGAGGGAAGACCGCGACGAAGGATAGGCCCCGAACGCCCTCCCCCTCAACCCCCGCGGCTCGTCCCAC
>DATACF010000798.1:0-7361 GCA_036259235.1 Longimicrobium sp.
GACCGGACGAGCCGGCTCACGAGCGCGAAGGTGCGCGTCATCCGAGGAACCACCGTGCGAGTCGTTTGCGGGTTACTTGATCCGCACGCGGATCCAGAAGTACCGGCTGGCGCTCGGGGCCAGCGTCCCCGAGAGGGTGGCGCTGACCGTCCCCGACGACTCGGAGATCGTCCACCCCGCCGCGTCGGCGGAGGTCGAGACGTACGTCACCTCGGACGGGAGCGGGTCGGAGATCCCGTACCCGGTCCCCGTCAGCGTCGCCGCGGCGCCGCCGCCGTTGGTGACGGTGATCCGGTACTGGATGTACTCGCCCGGGAGGACGCGGTCCGACGCGCCGATGGCGGTCGTCTGGTCGTCGCGGAACGCCTCCTTGGTCATCGTGATCGCGGCGCGGACCACGGTGACGGTGTACGTGCCGGTGTCGCTCGTCCCCGCGCTGTTCCCCGAGGTGGCGGTCAGGACGAGGTCGTCGGTGGTCCCGGCGGCCACGTCGCCCACCGAGTAGACGACGTCGACGGTCGTCGACCCGCCCGCGGCCACCGTCACCGACCCGCTGCTTCCCGCCGTCCCGTTGACCGAGACGATGGTGAGGGCGCCGCCGGGGTTGGCGGCCGCGCCGAGGGTGTAGGTGTCCGACGCGTTCCCGGTGTTCTGGACCGTGTACGTCGCCGTGTACGTCGTCCCGTTGCTGGGGAGGCGCGACACCGCGCCGTTGTCGGGCGTCACGTTCACCGAGGCCGCCACCGGCGGCTCGACGTTGGTCGTCGACGCGTCGCTCGTCGCCGGGGTGCGCCGCGAGGTGGCGGTCAGCGACACCGGGATCGACTCGCCGCCCTGCCCGGGCGCGACGGTGTAGACGACGGTGACGGTGATCGAGCTACCGGCCGGGATGGCCTTCCCCGCCAGCGCCGTGTTCAGCTCGGTCAGGCTGGTGAAGGTGGTGCCCTCGAAGACGTAGCCGGTGATGGAGACGCCGGCGCTGGCGGTGGCCGAGACGGAGACCGAGTCGGTGCCGTTCCCGGAGTTGGTGATGGTGTAGCCCAGCTCGTTCCCGGTGCTCGGCGAGGCCGGCGAGACCGTGGGGGGCGACGAGACGTCGGGGCCGGCCAGGAAGCCGACCGTCACGTCCACGCTGGCCGTGGCCGGCGTGTACGTGTTGCCGTTGGCGTCGGTCCAGGTGGCCGTCGCCGTGTTCGTGATCACCGTGCCTTCGGCGGTCGGCGTCTGCGCCGAGGCCGGGGACGCGGCGGCGAACAGCGGCGCCAGCACCAGGCCGGCGAGCGCGATGCGCCTGAGGGTGTGCGTCATCTCCTTGTGCTTTCCTGAAAGGGGACTGGGAGGGGAAAAAAGGGTGGATCTATCGCCCGTTGGTGCCGGCCGCGGGCGTGGCCGTGCGGCCCTGGGGGGACGGCGTCCCCACCCGGGCCTCGAACTCCGCGACGACGGTGGCGCCCTGCTCCACCGTTCCGCCGACGGTCCATCGCACGTGTGTGTAGCGCTCCGGCGGCGCGGGCCGCACGACGCGCCGTCCGTCGACCGTCACCTCTTCGGTCGGCTGCGCCGAGAAGGTGCGGCCCCCGTCCGTCGAGTACTCCGGCCGGGCGTCGGCGCGCGTGGCGCTGACCGAGCCGGCGACGAAGCGCATCCCGCCGGGGAGCGGGTTGCTGAGCACCACGCCGCGGAGCGGACGCCCGGCGACGTTGGTGAAGGTGAGGCGGTAGCGGATCACGTCGCCGGGGCGGGCCCGGTCGTCGCGCCGCTGGGCGCCCTTGGCCGCGTCGGCCGCGGCGGTGCGGTTCTGGGCCGTGACGACGAGCGCCTGCGGCTGCGCCTGCTGCGCCGCCGCGGGAAGCGCGAAGGCGGCCAGGGCGAGGGGAACGAGCACGAGCGTGCGGAAGACGGACTTCATTCTTCCTCCTTGGGAAAGGGACCGCTGCGGGCGCGAGGGCCCGCGGAAAGGCGCGTGGACTGCGAGGGCGAGGGTCACCGGATCCTCGCGACGAACGAGACGGTCCCCGACGAGGCCGGGGCGCCGGCGGGGAGGCTCCCGGCGAGGAGCCAGCGGACGCGGCGGACGCACCCGTCGTAGCCCGACGGCGCGCCGCACCCGCCCGAGACGGGGGTGTACGTCCAGGTGGCCCCGCCGTCGGCGGAGTACTGGACGGTGGCGGTGATCCCGGCGGGGAGCGCCTGCGCGGGGCTCCCGGCCTTGAAGAAGGTCTGCGGCGGCACCGAGTCGGCCACGACGACCCCCTCGGCGGCGTACTCGCCGACGTTGCTGAAGGCCATCGTGTAGGTGAGGTCGGTCCCCGGGGCCAGCGTCCCGGCGGGGCTCACCTGCTTCGAGAGCGAGAGCGTGGGGAAGACGCGGCGGAGGTCGACCCATCCCTCGGAGCGGAGGGTGGTGTCGGCGGCCGCGCGGGCCCGCAGGTACTCGACGTTGACCGCGGTGTCGCCCGCGGGGACGGTGTACCAGACGGTGTAGGCGTACGACGTCTTCGCCGCGAGCGTCAGCCGCACGCTGTCGGGGCGGACGCGGGTGGTGATCCCGGAGCCGGTGAGCGAGTCGACGGTGACGAAGACGCCGGGGGTGGCCGCCGTCCCCGCCAGCCGGGCGATCAGGTCGAAGGACCCGCTCGACGGCGAGGCGTTCACCACCGTGAAGACCTGGGCGTACTTCCCCGGGAGGCGCTGCAGCGGCGAGGGGAGCCCCTTCGGCGTCACGTCGACCGAGCTCGTCACCGTCGTCGTCACCCGGCTCTCCGGGGCCGAGCCGTTGTTGTTCCCCCCCGTGGGGTCGACGGTGTTCGACGTCGAGGCGGCGACGTTCACCAGCGTCCCCAGCGAGGTGGGGGCGAGGACGACCACCGTGTCCGTCCGCGACTCGCCCGCCAGGAGCGAGTCGATCGCCGGCCAGGTGACGACGCGCCCGCTCACCGTCGCCGAGCGGGTGGCGGAGACGAAGGTGACGCCCGCGGGGAGGGTGTCGGTGACGACGACGCGGTACGCCTTCGCCGTCGCCGCGTTGTTGGAGACGGTGATGGCGTAGCGGAGGGTGTCGCCCACCACCACGCTCGTCTGCCCCGTCTTGGCGACGGCGACGTCCGCGGTGCCGACGGTGACGGTGTCGCTGTCGGAGGAGAGCGGGGTGACGCCGGTGACGGCGCTGGCCGTGTTGACGTACTGCCCCGGCGTGGAGGTCGCGCTGGCGGTGTAGGTCACCGTCACCGATCCCCCCGGGGCGAGGGTGAACGCGCTCCCCAGCGCGCTCCGGAAGACGATCGTGCTTCCCGACGGGCTCGCGGTCGCCACGCTCCCCGCGCCGAGCGCCGAGAACGTCACCCCGCCCGGGAGGGCGTCGACGATGGAGTCGAGCTCGGCGGTGAAGGACGAGGTGTTGGAGACGACGACGGTGTAGGTGACCGTGCCCCCGGACGCCAGGCGGTCGGGCGAGGCCGTCTTGGAGACCGCGAAGGCGTTGGTGGCGATGGGGAGGGTGGGGCCGACGAAGGTCTCGTAGTTCGACGAGTACTTCAGCTGCCCGCCGCTGAACTGGTTCCCGTACGGCCGCGCGGTCGACGAGACGTTCGCGCAGAGGTACTTGAAGAAGAAGCGCACCGTCATCGCGTGCCCCTGCCCCGTCTGCTTGGCGGCGGCGGCGAAAAACGGGCGGTCGGTGTCGCCCGCCGGCGCGGCGTCGACCAGCGACGAGATCACCTGCTGCTTCATCAGCTGGAAGCAGGCAGCGTTGAAGCTCTGGTTCCCCGCCACCTGGAGGTTGTAGCTGTCGCCCGCGCTCACCCCGCCGAACTCGTAGGCGACGTCGAACTCGATGATCTGGCCCACGACGGCGCCGGGGCCGAGGACGCCGTTCATCAGCACGCCGCCCGCCTGCGCGCTCACCATGCTGGAGGTGGTCACCGTCCCCGTGCCGGTCGTGGAGCCCGCGGTGGCGTCGGTGACCGAGACGGTGAGCGTGGCGCTGTTCCCGAAGGTGCAGGGGTAGGCCACGAACCAGTACAGCACCCGGCTCGTTCCCGCCGCCATCTGCCCGACGTACTGGCCGGCCGCCTGCCCGCCGCCCAGGGTGATCCCGTTGGCGAACCCCGAGATCGTCGCGCGCAGGTTGGTCAGCGCCGCCCCCGAGGTGTTGGTGACGCGGAAGGCGACGTACGCCGCCCGCGGCCCCTCGGTGCACGGCTTGTTGCTGTCGAGGGTCAGCTGCGGAGCGCTGATCATCGTCACCGTCACCCCCGGCGCCACGGCCCGCGCGGACGCGCTGGCGCTCCGGGCCCCGCAGAGCAGGGCCAGGAGCGCGAGCAAAGCCGCGACTGCGCGCCGCAGGGGCGCGCGGGGACGGACGACGACGGAAGGGTTCACCGGGACGGGTGTGGCGTGGACGGGGCCGGAGCGGCGGTGCGTCGGGGAGCCGGGAGGGGATCCGCGTGACGGGACGTATCCGAGCCGTGGTATTCTCAACCTTCGCACCACGACGAACGAAATCGCCAAACCGCCTTCCTGCAACGACTTGATCTGTCTTCACAACCGATGCTCCACTCGCGCGTTCCCGTTTGGGAACCGGATTCCGTTCCCGTTTGGAAACCGGAAGCGCGGCGAGGCGCGTCCTCCCTGGGAAAAACCGCGGCTCGCGCGGCGGCGGGCCGCTGCGGACACGAGCGGGGCGCGCCTCGGGTCCGGACGGCGCCGCGGGAGGTCCGCTTCCCGGAACACCCGCGTACCCGCTGGATTCCGATTTGCGCCCGCGCGCCGCCGAGAAGCGAGCGGGGAAGATGCGAAATGACGGATGAACGGAACGTGACGGGAACATGAAGATCCGTTCACCTTTGCGGCGCGTCTAAGTTGTTCCCGAAACGGAACTTATTCCCTCCTCAAAAACCGCCTCTTTTCGGCGGCTGGAATGCCTCCTGCGGAGGGAGGCGGAGGAAACGAGACGTGACAGCTGGGGGGGCGGGGCGCCTAACCTGGCGGCGCCGTGTGCCTGGCGGGCGAACGGGGCGAACACGCCGGAAGGAGCGACGGAGGGCGGATGAAGCTGCTGGTGGTGGACGACGACGCCATGATCGCCGAGTTCATCCGCCTCTCGCTGAAGGAGCAGGGGCACGCGGTCGACGTGGCCCACGCCGGGACCGAGGGGCGGACGATGGCGATGGTGGGCGACTACGACGCCGTCGTCCTCGACTACATGCTCCCCGACGTCACGGGGGTCGAGGTGCTCCGCGAGCTGCGGGCGCGCGGGCGGTGGACGCCGGTGCTGATGCTCACCTCGCGCGCCGCCAAGGAGGACGTGATCGGCGCCCTCGACGCCGGCGCCGACGACTACCTGGTGAAGCCCTTCGAGGTCGGCGAGCTGGTGGCCCGCCTCCGGGCGCTGGCCCGCCGCGGCGGCGCGGGCGCCCCCCGCGGCGAGCAGGTGGCCGTGGGCGACCTGGCGCTCGACCGGCTCCGGCGCACCGTGACGGCCGCCGGGAAGAAGCTCCGGCTGACCCCCAAGGAGTACGCGCTCCTCGAATACTTCCTCCTCCACCCCGAGCGGATCGTCACCCGCACCGAACTCCTGGAGAAGGTGTGGGAGATGCACTTCGACCCCGGCTCCAACGTGGTCGACGTGCACGTGGCCCGCATCCGCGGCAAGCTCCAGCGCGCCGGCTCCTCCGTCGCCGTCGCCACCCTCCGCGGCGCGGGGTACATGCTCACCGCCGCCGCGCAGGGCGACTGATCTCGAACCCGTAAGAACCACGCGCGGAAGGCTTCGCCCCCTGGGACACCGCCGGCGTCCGCGTCACCGAGGGCGAGTGCCACGTGGCCCCCGTCCGCCTCGACGTCCGCCTCCGGCCTGCGGGATAGACACGCTCCCGGTCCGCGCGCGGGCTTGGCGTCCGCGGCGCTCGGCGTGATCTTCGGGGGTGGGGATCGTGCGCCGGACCTCGTGTCCGGCGGATCGGGTGGACTTCTCGGGAGAACGGACGAAGATGGGGATCCTGCGGGCGCTGGAGCTGGTGGGGGTGGGAGTGTTCGCGGTCAGCGGCGCGCTGGCGGCGGGGCGGAAGAGCCTCGACCTGCTGGGGGTGGTGGTGATCGCCACGGTGACGGCGGTGGGCGGGGGGACGCTCCGCGACCTCCTCCTCGACCGGCACCCGGTGTTCTGGATCGCCGACCCCGTCCACCTGTACGTGATCTTCGCGGCGGCGCTCTCCACCGTCTTCTACGCGCGCCGCTATCCGCCGCCCGAGCGGACGCTGCTGATCGCCGACGCGATGGGGCTGGCGCTCTTCGCCATCTCGGGGGCGCAGATCGCCGAGCGGGCGGGGCTCCCGGCCATCGCGGTCGTCATCATGGCCACGCTGACCGGGGTGGCCGGCGGCGCCCTCCGCGACGTCCTCACGGCCGAGATCCCCCTCATCCTCCGCCGCGGGCGGATCTACGCCACGGCGGCCATCGTGGGGACGGTCCTCTACCTCGTCCTGGAGTCGGTGATCGACCGCACCGTGGCCGCGCTGGCGGGGATGGTGGCCATCGCCGCGCTCCGCTTCGCGGCCATCGTCTGGAACCTCACGCTCCCGGTGTTCACCCTCCCCAGCTCGTCTTCCGACCAGACCGTCTGAGCGCCGCGATGAGCGAGATGGACCCCGAGAACCCGGTGGTGAAGCTCTGCGCCGAGGGGATGCGCGCCGAGGGCGAGAACCGCTTCGCCGACGCCCGCGCGCTCTTCCTCCAGGCGTGGGAGGCGAGCCGCGACGACTACGACGCCTGCGTGGCCGCCCACTTCGTCGCGCGGCACCAGGACACGCCCGAGGAGACGCTCCGGTGGAACCGCGAGGCCCTCGCCCGCGCCGACGCCGCCGGCGGCGAGCGGGTTCGCGGCTTCTATCCCTCGCTCTACCTCAACCTCGCCCACGCGCACGAGCAGGTGGGCGACCTCGACGAGGCGCGCCGCTTCTACGCCCGCGCCGCCGAGCTCGCCGACGCTCTCCCCGACGATCGCTACGGCGGCGTCGTGCGCGGCGGGATCGCGGAGGGAAAGAAGCGCATCGGCGCAGAGGAGGGTTGACGACAGACGCGACTGTGCCGAAGCATTCGGTTCCGATCATCTGCACGCCCGCCGAGCTCATGGGAGACTGGAGCCATGTGGATCGACCCCATCATCGAGGACGTCCGCCGGGAGCGCGAGGCACACGCCGAGCAGTTCGGCTTCGACGTGGCGGCGATCGCCCGCGAGCTGCAGCGGCTCGAACAGCAGGAGGGCGACCGGGTGATCCTCCTGCCGCCCGAAGCGCCTCCGCGGAAGCGCTCGTCCGCCGCGTAGAAGCGCTTCCAGCGGATCGACCGAAAGCAGAAGGCCC
>DATACF010000799.1:0-4184 GCA_036259235.1 Longimicrobium sp.
CGGAGCCCGGGGCGTCGGCGCCGAGGAAGGGGAGGCGCTCCGCGGGTGGGGGGGGCGCCTCCCCTTCCTCGGCGCCGACGCCCCGGGCTCCGCCCCCACGGAAGGGGAAGAGGAAGCGCCGAAGTAAAGGCGCCCCTGCGCCGTGCATGAGGGATGCGGGCCCGAAGGGCGAAGACCCTGGCGGCGGGGAATGCGAAGAGGACCGAGATCGGAGACGAAGCCCCTGGCGCCACGGAGTCCGCCAGGGGCTTCGCCGCGTTGGAAACGGTAGTATCGTTTCCTACGCGGCCCGCAGCCCGGCCCCGCGCAGCGGGGACATGCCCAAAGACGAAGTCGCAGTTGCAGTTCGCCGTTGCCGTCGCCGTTCCAACGAAAGCCCGTCCCCAACCGATTGCCTCGCCCCCGCCCGTCGGCTAATATCCCCCGCTCAATTCCGACGAACCAACGCGCCTCTTACGCGACGGACCAGAATCAGCGCATGGCCGACACCGAACTGATGGACAAGCTCGTCTCCCTGGCGAAGCGCAGGGGGTACGTCTTCCAGTCGTCCGAGATCTACGGCGGCACCGGCTCCGTGTGGGACTACGGCCCGCTGGGCGTGGAGCTGAAGCGCAACGTCAAGGAAGCCTGGTGGCGCGCCATGGTCCACGAGCGCGACGACATCGAGGGGCTCGACGCCGCCATCCTGATGCACCCGCGCGTCTGGGAGGCCAGCGGCCACGTCGCCGAGTTCACCGACCCGCTGGTGGAGTGCCTGAACTGCCACCGCCGCTTCCGCGAGGACACCCTCCAGTCCGAGCAGGGCGTCAAGTCCACGGCGGAAGCCCGCTGCCCCTCGTGCGGGGTGACGGGGAAGTGGAGCGAGGCGCGCCAGTTCAACCTGATGTTCAAGACGTTCATGGGCCCGGCCGAGGACTCGGCGGCCACCATCTACCTCCGCCCCGAGACGGCGCAGGGGATCTACGTGAACTTCCTGAACGTGCAGCAGAGCGCCCGCCAGAAGGTGCCGTTCGGGATCGCGCAGATCGGGAAGGCGTTCCGCAACGAGATCACGCCGGGGAACTTCACCTTCCGCACCCGCGAGTTCGAGCAGATGGAGATGCAGTTCTTCGTCAAGCCGGGCGCGGACGAGGAGTGGTTCGAGCGGTGGCGCGAGGCGCGCTTCCGCTGGCACCAGGAGACCATCGGCCTCTCGCCCGACCGCCTGCGCTACCACCCGCACGAGAAGCTGGCGCACTACGCCAGCGCGGCGGGCGACGTGGAGTTCTTCTTCGGCGGCACCATCGGCGACGAGGGGTGGGGCGAGATCGAGGGGATCCACAACCGCACCGACTTCGACCTCAAGCGCCACCAGGAGTTCTCGGGGAAGCGGCTGGAGTACATCGACCCGGCGGCCAACGAGCGCTACGTCCCCTACATCATCGAGACCTCGGCGGGCGCCGACCGGGTGACGCTGGCGGTCCTCGCCAACGCCTACCGCGAGGAGGAGGTGGAGGGGGAGACGCGGGTGGTGCTGGGGATCAAGCCGAGCCTCGCGCCGCTCAAGGCGGGCGTCTTCCCGCTGGTGAAGAAGGACGGGATGCCCGAGCGCGCCACGCAGATCCACGAGGACCTGCGCCGCCGCGGGGTCCCCTCCTTCTACGACGAGGCGGGGGCCATCGGCCGCCGCTACCGCCGCCAGGACGAGGCGGGGACGCCCTTCTGCATCACCGTCGACGGCGAGACGATGGAGAACGGCACCGTCACCGTCCGCGACCGCGACACCATGGAGCAGTCGCGGATCTCGCAGGACGAGATCGTGCGCTACCTGGAGGAGCGCGTCCGCTGACGCGGCGCCTTCCTCACGCCCGGAGCGCCGTCGCAGTCATACGGCGCCCGGGCCGGACGTTGTGAAGCGGGGGAGACGCCCGCCGGGGCCGCACCGCCCGGCGGGCGTTCCCGTCCGCGCCCACTCCCAAGCACCGAACGGGACACCGATGATGTCTGTCCGTCCCCCCCTTTCGATCCTCTCCCTCGCCGCCCTCCTCGCCGGGTGCGCGGGCGGCGCCGTTCCCGCCCTCCCGCCGGCGCTGCTCGCGCCGTTCTCTTCGTCTTCGACCGCGTCCCCTCCCGCCCCGCCCGAGCCCCCGCGCGACCTGCCGGGCCGCTTCGAGGTCGTCGGCCGCGGCGCGGTGGACTGGACGCGCACCACGGGGCTGGCCGTCTTCCGCGGCGCGGATGGGCGCGACTACGCCTACACGGGGACGTACGGCGCGTGCGAGGGGTGCGTGGGGAACCGGATGTACGCGTGGGACGTCACCGACCCCGCGCGCCCCGTCCTCACCGACTCGGTGGTGGTGGACGCCCAGCGGGTGAACGACGTGGCGGTGAACGCGGCCGGCACCGTGGCCGTGATCACCCGCGACGGCGCCGTGAGCCGCCGCAACGGGATCGTCGTCCTCGACCTGGCCGACCCGGCGCACCCGGAGGTCGCCGCGGACTACTGGGAGACGCTGGTGGGCGGCGCGCACCACGTCTGGATCGAGGGGAGCCACGCCTACGTGGTGGACCGCGGCGCGGCCGAGCTGGCGGTGCTCGACCTGGCCGACCCGGCGGCGCCGCGCGAGGTGGGGCGGTGGGGGATCCCCTACCGGCCCGAGCGCTTCCTCCAGGACGTGACGGTGCGCGACGGTCTGGCGTACCTGGCGTACTGGGACGACGGGGTGGTGGTCCTCGACGTGGGCGCGGGGCTCAAGGAGGCGTCGCCGTCGCGGCCGCGGCTGGTGTCGCGGCTCCGCTACCGCACCGAGTGGCGGGGCGAGCGCTACGGCCGCACGGGGTACGCGTACGCCCACGTCAACCGCGCGGGGCGCCGCTACGTCTTCGTCGCCGACCACATCCTCCCGCGGGGCGCCGACCTGTCGCGCCCCGTCGACACCGGCGGCTACCTCCACGTCCTCGACCTCTCCACCCCCGAGACGCCGGTGGAGGTGGCGACCTACCAGGTCCCCGGCTCCGGCGTCCGCCGCGTCTGGGCCGGCGGCGACACGCTCTACGTGGCGGCCTACGGCGGGGGCGTCCGCGCCCTGGACGTCTCCGGCGAGCTGCGCGGGAGCCTCCGCGGGCGCGAGGTCGCCGCGCTCCCGACCGCCGACGAGCGGGCGATGGTGCGCGGGTTCCCCTTCGCCTGGGACGTCGTGACCCACAATGGGCTAGTCTTCGCGACCGACTTCAACTCGGGGCTCTGGATCGCGCGGCTGGAGGAGGGCGGAGGAGGCTGATCGCGACGGGCGCGCGGAGTGTACACTTGCGTACGGTGCGTACTGTTTGTACGTTAAGGGCGAAGATCGCGCCGTACCGCCTACGACGCCCTTACGCGAGCCGCCCCCAATGGCGAAGCCGGTTCCGAGCCTTCCCGCGCACTGGGAAGAGTTTTTTCTCTGCCTGGTGTTCCACATGATGCTGCCGCTCCTCCCGATCGGGATCGAGCAGTGGCAGGCGGGGACGGTGAGCGCGAAGTCGCTGACGCTGGGCGCCGCCATGTACGTGATCTCGATCGGCGGCTCGTCGCGGAGCCGGTTGATGTTCGCGGCGGCGGTGGGATTCTCGATGCTGCTCTCGGCGCTCTTCGGGCTCCTCGCGGGGCAGGTGATCGCCGAGGCGGGCGCGGGACGCTTCGCGGCGGGGGCGGTGATGGTCGTCTTCGTGGTCCATATGATGGAGCGGTACAATCGTCACGTGGTCGAGCAGAAACCGTACTGGAGCTTTTGAAAACCGTACTGGAGCTTTTGAGGAGCCATGGACACTTCGATCGAGACGCTGCTGTTCGCCACCGGCGTGTTCCTGAGCCTCGTGATGTTGTTCGCCTCGACGAACGACCTGGTGCAGAAGCTCCGGGCCGAGGACGTGCTCATCCACCGGCTGCGGGAGTCCGAGGCCGTGCTCCAGCGGCTCCGCGAGGTGGAGCGGCGGCACGCGGCGGGGGGCGAGCCCCTGGAGCGCCTGTCGCTGGACTACCGCGAGCACCTCGATACGGTCCTCCGCCGGCTGGGCGCGCGCGAGCGGAAGCGGATCCTTGAGGGGCTCGACCAGCAGGCGCTGGTGGGGCGCGTGAACTACGCGCGGAGGCTGGTGCGGAAGGCGGACGCGGCGTAGGGGGCCGTCCGGGCGACGCCGCACGAAGCCGGGCCCTCGCGAGCACGCGG
>DATACF010000800.1:0-7019 GCA_036259235.1 Longimicrobium sp.
CGCCAGCGGCGCCTGCACCTGGGTGCGCGTGGCCGGCAACGGCGTCAACCTCTCCGAGGGCGGCGACAGCGGCGGCCCCTGGTTCTCGGGCAACACCGCCTACGGATCGCACACCTACGGCATCGGCAACGACTCCGCCTATATGCCCGTCAACTACTTCTCGGGCATCTCGGTGACCATCGCAACGAGTTGACGCCGCCATAACGCCGGGTGGAACGAGGAGCCGCGGGGGGCACTCCCCGCCCGCGGCCCCTCGTCCACCCGCCCTTTCTCCGGCGCTAACTCGTGGCGATGCTCACCGAGATCCCCGAGAAGTAGTTGATGGGCATGTAGGCCGAGTCGTTGCCGATGCCGTAGGTGTGCGATCCGTAGGCGGTGTTCCCCGAGAACCACGGGCCGCCGCTGTCGCCGCCTTCGGACAGGTTCACGCCGTTGCCCGCCACGCGCACCCAGGTGCAGGCGCCGCTGGCGCAGTACGAGGTGGTGGCGATGGTGCCGCAGGTGTACCCGGTGGTCCGCCCCTGCTTGCAGACCTGCGAGCCCACCGTCTGGCTGCCGCGCGAGCGGGTGCCGGTGATGGACCGGGTGCTGGTGCTCACCTTGATGGTGTTGGTGTAGGTGTGGCCGGCGGCGTTGTGCCACTGGATGTCGTACGACCCGCTGTACGCCTCGCCGCGGAAGGTGAGCACGTAGCCGGAGAGCGTCTGGCTGTTGCCGCAGTGGCCGGCGGTGCTGACGCCGCGGGTGCCGGCGGAGTTGCGGACGGTGAAGCCGCTGGTGCAGCCGGTGATGCTGAGCCCGCCGTACATGGAGATCTCTTCCTGCGGCAGGTGGTCCACCTCGACCACCGCCGCCTCCCCCGCGGCGAGCACGGCCCGCGCGGCGGCGGAGCGGCCGCGCAGCACGTGCACCTCGGCGCGGTTGGCGCGCACGTCCACGCCGCCCGCCGCCGGGATTCCCGCCCCGCGCACCCGGTCGTAGCTCGCCTCCAGTCGGCGCTCCAGCTGCTGCAGCGTGAACCGGGCCGGCTCCACGCGCACCACCTGCGCCAGCTCCGGGCCCAGGTACGGACGGATCGTCTCCTCGCCCTTGCGGGTGAAGCGGGCCACCACGTGGAACTCGGGGGAGTGCTCGATGGTCAGGCCGGCGAAGGTCGCGGCCTCCTCCCGGGTGAGCCGGGCGTTCAGCGCGTCGACGGCCTCCTGGAGCCGCAGCCGGCGCCCCGCCTCCTGCAGGCTCACGCCGAAGCGGTTCGCGTAGACGGCGGCGTCCTGCTCAATGCCGTCGACCACGGCCTCGGCGCGGGCCGCGCCGTCCGGGGCGGAGGGCGCGGCGTCGGAGGGGAGCCGGTCGCAGGCGGCCATGAGCGCGACGGTCGCGGCCAGCAGCGCGGGGGTCCTGAAGCGGTGGTGCATGGGGTGCCTCCCGTGGGGGTGAGGAAAGGAGCATTCCGCTCCGCGTCCGTCTCCCTCCCGGAGGCAAGTTATCCGCCGGAATTTGTGCATTGCTCGTGCGCGCTCCCACCCCGTTGCCACGACTCTGCTTGGCTCACCTGCAAGCAAACAGATTGCGGCCGGACGTTGTGCCTCCATCCGGTGCGCCGGGTTGCAGAATGGTGCACTTGGCCGCTCATTCTGCGACGTGCCGTACCCGAACGCCAATTCGCTGACGCCCGGTCGCCGGGAGCGGGCGGAAACGCGAATCGGCCGATGGCACCGGGGCTCCATCGGCCGATTTTCTCGGGGGTCCCCCCTCACCCCGTTCGCCGTAACTCCGTCGCGGGCGGAGCGAGCACGGCCCGGAACTCGGCGACGTGCCTCTCCAGCGTCTGGATCAGCGGATGCGCGGAGAGGCGCTTCGCGGTGGCCGCATCGAGCGCCCGCACCAGCTCCACGTCGCTCCCGAAGCGCCCCGAGGCGCGGAGCCGCTCCGCCAGCACCTGCGCGGGAATGAACCGGGCCTCGATCCGCGACCGCTCGGAGATCGGAGCTGCGAGGAGGCGCTCGAGTGCCGAGACGTCGTGGAAGAGGACGACCTCGGCCGCGGGGACGGCGAGCACCAGCGCGGCGGGAAGCGGGGGGCCAACGTCGCAGAGGAAGAATTCGTCCTCGCGCTGCTGCTCGCGGATGCTCGCCTCGTCCACCGACCGCGCATCCAGGAGCACGATCACGGGGAAGCGGTCCACCCGGAGCGAGCACCCCATCGAGAGCGCCGTCATCTGCGCGCCGCCCACGACGATCCGGATATCCGGCGCCCCCGCCGAGGGGAGCACCCGCTCCAGGAGCGCGGCGGCGAACGCGTCTTCGACTACGATATGAGTGTTCACGGGCCTACCTGGCGAATGGCGTAATGGGGGACCGCCTCCTCGACGCAGCGCCGGTACTTCGCGGCGAGCGGGTCCACCATCGCCCTCCGCTCCAGCGCGACTTCCAGGTCCTCGCCCGTCCAGAGGAGCACGTTCTGCGGCGTCAGGTAACGGGCGAGCGTCGTGGCGGGACGCGTGAAGCCGGAGCGGCTGAAGAGGAGGCCCAACACCCCGGCGGGCCTGCGCGAAAGCTGGCTCCGCAGCTTCGCGATCGCGTCGACCTGGAGCGGCTCGGCAGTGTCCTTGGCCTCGATCAGGCACGAAAGCCCGGCCGCATACACCGCGCCGTCGATCTGCTCGACGATGCGCCCGTCCAGGTACACCTCGAACGGCCAGCGCACCGCGGCCCCGTCGAGCTCGAACGCGCGCAGCACGAGGTGCTCGAACGCCCGCCCGGCGGCCCACCCCGGCGTCTCGCCCGCCCGTACCGCCGCCCACAGCCGCGCCACCCCGTCCCACCCCATCTCGCGCACGCGGCGCGGGTACCCGCCGATCTCAGCCATGGGGAGCGATCCCGGCTCCGGGCGGGTCCGGGACGAAAGGGGTCCGGACCACGGCGGGCGCTTCTTCCCGGTCGAAGATCTCCTTGAGGGAGAGGTAGATCAGCGTGAGCCCGGCGGCGGCGACGTAGAGGCCGATCTCGTTGGCCTGGGCGAGGACGGCGTCGTCGAAGGCGCAGATCACCAGGAGGACGCCGGTGGGGATGCTGCTCCCGGCGAAGACGCGCGAGAGGAGCCCGTCGAGGGGGAGGTCGCGGACCGAGACGCGCCGGACCCGCGCCATGTGCGAGACGACGAGGGTCACGAAGACGAAGACCGCGAACGCGGCCGTCCACTGCTGGACGTAGAGCGGGAAGGCGACGACGAACCGCAGCGGACCCTGCGCCATCGCCGCCTCACCCGCCCCGCGACGCCGACCGCACCGTCGCGATCCCGATCAGGAGCCCCACCGCCGCCACCGCGTACCGCACCGCCGGGACGGGCGACGCCGCCACCAGGTCGTACACGCTCACCGTCAGCGCCACCGCCCCCGTGAGCGCCGTCGCCGCCACCGCGTCGCGCCTCCCCTCCGCCGTCCGCATCCGCCCCTCCCGTCCCCTGCTCCAGGCCCGGGTCCGCCCGGGCGCGCGCGCCGTCCACAGTGAACGGTCTGCCTGTCCAGAGTAAACGGTACCGGTGGGAAAAGCAAGGCCCATCGCGGGCATCGCCTGCAATGGGCCAGCGGCCGGACGGTGGGTCCGTGCGCTCCGTCGTCCGTTACGTCCGCACCCGCGACATCAGGAAGAGGCCGGCGACGAGGAAGAGGGCGTTGGGGCTCCACGCCGCGACCAGCGGGTCGATGGCGCCGCTGCTCCCGAGCGCCTTCCCCACGCGGAAGAGGAGCATGTAGAAGATGGTGACCCCCAGGCTCACCCCGATCCCGAAGGCCGCGCCGCCGCGCTGGTTGCTGGTGGCCAGCGGGGCGCCGAAGAGGACGATGACGATCACCGCCAGCGCCACGGCCAGCTTCTGCGCCCGCTCCACCCGCAGCGGGTTGGCATCGCCGCCCGAGCGCTCGATGGCGCCGATGAAGCGCGACATCTCGGCGTACCCCATCTGCTCGGGGTCCTTGGGCTCCGCCTGGAGGTCCTCGGGGGTCTCCACCAGCCCGGGGAGCCGCAAGCTGTCGAAGCGGACGAGGACCTCGCGCCCGTCGGGGTAGAGCTCGCGGGTGAAGCCGCGCTCCAGCTTCCACCCCCGCTTCGGGGTCCAGCTCGCCCGCTCGGCCATCCGGTGCACGCCCGGGCGGTCGCGGGTGGCGTTGCGCTCCATCACCACCTGGCTCATCTCGGCCGAGGCGGGGTCGAGGCGCCGCGCGCTCAGCACCCCCTCGCGCTCCGTCTGGTAGACGAAGTTGATCCGCGGCCCCTGGCGCGTCACCGGGGCCTCGCCCAGGATCTCGGCCCGCTTGGCGAGGGTGATCGGGACCAGCTCGCCCAGCCCCAGCGCGGCGCCCGCGAGGAGGACCGAGAGGACGCCCAGGGGGAAGAAGATCCGCCAGAAGCTCACCCCCCCCGCCTTGGCCGCGGTCAGCTCCTGGTGGCGCGTCATCCCCCCGATGGTGAAGACCGTGGCGATCAGCGCCGCGATCGGGAAGGCGTAGACGACGAAGAGGGGGAAGTAGTAGACGTAGGAGAGGGCGAGCCGCCCCCCGGTGACCCCCCGCTCCAGGTAGCGGTCGATGTTGTCGGTGATGTCGCCGACGATGAAGAGGAGGGGGAGCCCCATCACCAGGAGGACGAAGGTCCCCAGGAACTGGCGGACGACGTAGCGGTCGAGGAGGCGCGTCACGCGGGGGCCCTCCGGAAGCGGGCCCCGAAGTCCTTCGCCGCCTGCTTGAGGTTCTCCCAGGCGCCGCTCCGGGCGGTGGCGGTCTCGCGCCCCATGGTGGCGAGCCCCACGACCCCCACGACGGTCATCAGCGCGTTGACCACCCACATCGCCACCAGCGGGGTGACGATCCCCCGCCCGGCCAGCGCCTCGCCGCCGATCAGCCCCACGTAGTAGAGGGCGAAGATCGCCATGCTGGTGGCGATCACCATCCCGATCCCCCCGCCCCCGAAGCGGAGCGCCAGCGGGGCCCCGACGATGACGAAGACGAGGGAGGCCACGGCGATGGAGTACTTCTTGTGGACCTCCACCGCGTACTCGCGGATCTGCTCCTCGAGCTCGCGGACGCGGCGCGAGGCCGTCTCCAGCTCGTCGGCGGTGCGGCGGGTGCGGACGCGCACGCCGCCGGAGGCGACGTCGACCGCTTCGGCGCTGTCGCGCTCGGCCTCGTCGTGGGTGAATCGCTTCGTCCCGCCGGAGAGGGCGAAGTCGACGTCGGCGGTGGCCGTCTGGCGGAGGCGGCGGAGCTGGAGGACGCGCTCGTCGTCGAGGGTGTCGATGCGGGCGTTCAGCATCCCGATCGTCATCTCGCGGTCGCCGCGGTACCCCTCGCGCGAGCGGTCGTCGAAGGTGATGGCGGTGCCCACGCCGGGGATCCCGAAGACCTGCTCGCGGAAGTCCATCCGCCGGAAGGTGCGGGGGTCGTCGAGGTAGACCTCGCGCATGTGCCCGGTGTAGAGGCGCATGACCATGTCGGTGCGCGCGGCGTTCAGGAGCGCGCGTCCGGAGTCGGCGTAGATGGTGCGGACCAGGTTGGGGTTGGAGACGTCGAAGATGGAGACGTCCCACATCCGGTTGGTCCCGGGGTCGACGCGGGCGGCGCGGAGGTAGTAGACCTGCCCCGTCCCCTGCTGCGGCGCGATCCGGTTGAGCGTCTGCTCCTGGAGGACGAGGGTGGGGGTCTTCCGGGCGATGTCGACGAAGAGCTGGCTCCAGCGGTGGTTGGCCTCGGGGAGGACGCGGTCGTTGAACCAGATCATGATCGCGGTGATGATCCCCGCCGCCACCAGGACCGGGGCCAGCATCCGCCGCAGGTCGACGCCGCTGGCCTTGAGCGCGGTGATCTCGTTCTCGGCGCTGAACGTCGAGAAGGTGTAGAGGACCGAGACCAGGACCGCCATGGGGAAGGTGAGCGCCACCGTGGCGGGGAGCGCCAGGACGAAGAACTCCAGGACGATGCGCACGGGGAGCCCCTTCCCGGCCAGGTCGGCCAGGCGGCGCGCCAGGGTGTTGACCAGGATGACGGCGGTCAGCGCCCCGAAGGCAAAGAAAAACGGGCCGACGTGCGCCCGCAGCAGGTATCGCGTGAGGATCTTCATCCGAATGGAGCGGAATTCTTCGGGCCTTGCCGTGTCGGGAGGCGGCCTTAGTATACCCGGCGCGGGGGCGCGGTACAAGCGCCTCCGTCCCTTCCTCACCTCCCCCTAACCTCTTCGGCGGCCGACGTGTTCCCCTCCTTCCGCACGCCCCGTTCCGCGCGCCTCGCGCTCCTCTGTGCCCTCGCCGCCCTGGCGGCGTGCGGCGGGGGGGGCGACCTGGGGCGCCCGGCCGACCGCCCGGAGGTGAGCGCCGACCGGGCGTGGGTCTTCCTGACCACGCAGCTGGGCTTCGGCCCCCGCGACCCCGGGCGGCCGGACCCGCGGCGGGGGCACGACCCGGCGCTCGCCTGGCTCCGCGAGCAGCTCGCCATCCGCGCCGACACGGTGCTGGTCGACACCTTCACCCACCGCGCGGCCGACGGGAAGACGCTCCGCCTGGCCAACCTCTTCGCGCGGTGGCACCCGGAGCGGACGGACCGCATCCTCCTGGTGGCGCACTGGGACACCCGCCCCCGCGCCGACCGCTCGGCCGACTCCGCCGACCGCCGCCGCCCCGTCCCCGGCGCCAACGACGGGGCCTCGGGGGTGGCGGTGCTGATGGAGGTGGCCGAGCTGATGCGGCAGCAGGCGCCCCCGGTGGGGGTCGACATCCTCCTCACCGACGGCGAGGACTACGGCCCCGGGCGCGAGGACCTCTTCCTGGGCTCCAGGCGCTTCGCCGCCCACCTCCCGCCGGGCTACAGGCCGCGGTGGACGGTGGTCCTCGACATGGTGGGCGACGCGGACGCGCGCTTTCCGCGGGCGTCCGGCGGGGGCGAGGGCGCCCTCGCCGAGCGGGTGTGGGGGATCGCGGCGCAGATGGGGTACGACTCGGTCTTCGCCGCCCCCGGGACCGCCGCCGGCGGC
>DATACF010000801.1:0-7418 GCA_036259235.1 Longimicrobium sp.
GCGCCGACTTTGTCTTTCGCGTGCTGTCGAACGTACTGGTGGACACCTGTAACGGCTCGTTGGACCGCCCGTTTTTCGATCTGCGCTCTTCTCTCGCTAACCATCCAACGGTCGAATATCGCGATTTCGGATGGGAACTAGATTACTCTCTCTCCTATTAATGACGGCCTGTAACGGCGACCCCTACCGGGCCGCCCGGCAGATTACGGCCCATTTTAATCCCACGCAAGTCTACATTAGGAGAGGTTCCGGCGTTCAAAGGACGTCCACCGAGGGAGGCATCGAGGTGATGGGCCGGAGCGCCGCGAAATCTCGTGTGAAGGAGATGTCGCCGCCGCGCACCAGGTCACTCACGCCGCCCGCGCCCGGGCTACCAGGTGCTCGCCCGCGGCCTGCGGCGTCAGCGGCCCCGAGAACCGGAATCCCTGGGCGTACTGGCACCCCAGGCTCCGCAGGAGCGCCTCCTGGGCCTCCGTCTCCACCCCCTCGGCGATCACCTCCAGCCCCAGCGTCCGGGCCAGGGTGAGGATGGTGCGGACGATCTCGACCGCGTCGGCCTCGGCGGGGAGGCGCTCGACGAAGGTGCGGTCGACCTTCATCACGTTCACCGGGAAGCGGTGGAGGTAGCTGAGCGACGAGTAGCCGGTGCCGAAGTCGTCCATGTAGCACCGCACCCCCAGCGCCTCCAGCCGCTCCAGCACCCCGATCACCGCCTCGGCGTTGCGCATGATGGCGCTCTCGGTGATCTCCACCCGGAGCGTGTCGTGCGCGGGCGCCGTCTCGCGGAGGAGCGCCTCCACCCGCTCCACGAAGCCGGGGTCGGCCAGCTCGCGCGTCGACACGTTGACGCTCATCACCAGCGGCGCCCCCAGCTCGCGCTGCCACGCCCCCAGCTGCCCCGCCGCCTCGCGGAGGACCCACTCGCCGATCGCCGAGATCAGCCCCGTCTCCTCGGCCACGCGCATGAAGTCGGCGGGGCGCAGCAGCCCGCGGTCGGGGTGCTCCCACCGGAGCAGCGCCTCCATGGCCGCCGTCCGCCCGGTGGCCAGCTCCACGATCGGCTGGTAGAGGACGCGGAGCTCGCCCCGCTCCAGCGCGCGCCGGAGGTCGGTCTCCAGCCGCATCCGCGCCACCACGCTCTCGTGCATCTCGGGGTCGAAGAGCTCCGCCCGCCCCCGCCCCCGCGCCTTGGCCCGGTACATCGCCACGTCCGCGAAGCGGAGGAGGTGCTCGGCGCCCGCCTCCAGCTCCGAGCCCATCACCACCCCGATGCTCGCCGACGGCACCACGTCGTGGCCGTCCAGCAGCACCGGCTGCGCCATCACCGCCTGGATCCGGTCGGCCACCGCCACCGCCTCGTCGGCGCCGGCCACCTCCTCGACCAGCACCGCGAACTCGTCGCCCCCCAGCCGCGCCACCGTGTCGCCCGGGCGGAGGCAGCTCTCCAGCCGGCGCGACACCGCGATCAGGAGCTCGTCGCCCACGTGGTGGCCCAGCGAGTCGTTGACGATCTTGAAGCGGTCGAGGTCGAGGAAGAGGACGGCGAACGACTTCCCCCGCCGCCCCCGCTCCACCGCCTGCCGGAGCCGGTCGTGGAAGAGCGCCCGGTTGGCGAGCCCGGTGAGCCCGTCGTAGAAGGCGCTCCGCCGGAGCTGCTCCTCCATCCGCGCCCGCTCGGTGACGTCGCGGAGCACCACCACCCGCCCCGCGTACGCCCCGGCGCGGTCGGTCAGCCGGGTGGTCCGCACGTCGTAGCTCCGCCACGCCGGGCCCTCGCCCACCTCCACCTGCGCCTCGGCCGAGGCGGCGCCCGTCTCGACGTCGGCCAGGAGCCCCCACCGGCCCAGCACCTCGGCGCCGGGGCGGCCCACGGGCGAGGTCCCGTCGACCCCCAGGATGCGGCGGGCGGCGGGGTTGAGGTCGGCCAGCCGCCCCGCGGGGTCGAGGACCACCACCCCGTCGGCCATCTCGTCGATCACCGCCTCGCGCGCCACGGGGAGGACGTCGAGGAAGCGGAAGCGGAAGATGGCGAAGGCGAAGGCGACGCCGCTGAGCGTGAAGAGGAAGGGCATCGGGTTGGCGGGGAGGCGCACCACCCCGCTGATGTGCGCCACGTTCCCCACCCACGGCACCAGCGCCCCGAAGAGGACGGCCGCCGACTGCGCGCGCGCCCGGTGGCGCGCCCGGAGCACCTTCCCCATCAGGAGGACGACCGTCACCGACATCAGGAGCCACGAGTACGCCACGTGGAGCCAGAACCCCCACCCGTTGGCGCTGTCGACCGCCACCCGCCCCTCGCGCTCGGTGAGCGCGAAGCGGCTCCAGAACGCCCCGTGCCACTCGTTGGTGAGGACCAGGACGAGGGTGAAGAGGGGGACGAGCGAGAGGAGGAGCGCCGCCCGCCGCGAGGGGGCGCGCCTCAGCTCCGCGTAGCGCGCCGCGAAGACGAACCACGCCACCGGCATGCCGATGGCCGCCGCCTGGAGGAGCCGCGCGAAGAGCGCCTTCTGCCAGAGCTCCGTCCCCGACTGGTAGAGCGCGTAGAAGAGCGACCACCCCGCCGAGCACGCCATCACCGCCACGAAGCTCCGCGCCGCCGGCACCTCGCGGTGCCGGTGCGCGAAGATCCCCACCGCGGCCGAGATCAGCGCGGCGGAGAGGAGCGGGAAGAGGAAGGGCGTGTGCTGGAAGTGCATGCTGCGGCGCGCCTCGCGTTCGCGGTGGCGGGTCGGGTGCGGGGGCTGGAGGTGGGCGAGCCGGCCGGGAAGAATGCGGGGGGAGGCCGGTCGAGGACGGCGGCGGCGGCGCGCCGCGAAAGGACGGCCTATGGAGATACAACCAAAATGCTTGAAAGGCAAGCGATTGCCTGGCTCCGTTACGCTTCGCGCGTCTCTCTCGCCACTCCCTAGCGCATTAACTGGACGTACATTACGTTGTCCAGTAACTCACCTGGTGGTATATTACTCAGTACGGCGGGTACGGGAGGATGCATGGAGTACCTCTGTCGTGGAGGCGACCGAGTTCACCGGGCGGATACAGAAGCTCGGCCTCGAAACCGAGCTCCGCGACCTTCAGATCGAACTCGCACGAAGTCCGACGGCCGGCGTCCTTGATCCCGGGGCCTGCGGACTTCGCAAGGTGCGCATCGGAGATCGGTCACGGGGCCAGGGAAAGAGCTACGGGGCCCGGGTGCACTACCTGTTCGTGCCGCACCGCCAGACGATCTATCTGCTGAACGTCTACACCAAGGATGAGCAGGACGCGCTGACGCCGGAGCAGAAGAAACAGCTATGCGCGAAGATCCGGCCGCTCAAAGCTGAGTGAAGGAGGAGAGACATGCGGGATGAAGATTTCGACGCGCTGCTCGGCGCCGTGGACGAGGCAGTCGAGCACTTCCACGGCCGCAAGCACGACCTTCGTACCACCGTTCTCCCCGCGCCTCCCGCCCCGATGAGCGCCGAGGAGGTTCGGAGGCTCCGCGAGAGAGTGCGCGCGTCACAGGGTGTCTTCGCCCGAATCCTGAACGTCAGCCTGAGCACCGTCCAGGCATGGGAGTCGGGAAATCGGACCCCAGACGCGGGAAACCTGAAGCTGTTGCGTCTCGGAGAGGAATTTCCGGAGATCGTCTTCGGCCCTCTGTTCGGCTCCGGAAAGACGCCGGCCCGCGCCCGCTGAGGGTTCCGACGAAAACGCCTTCCGGATCTCACCCGGAAGGCGTCGTCGTTGTTCGTGCGTCCCGCGCCGCGTCAGAGCGGGCGCTCGTAGACGCGGTAGCGCTTGTAGATGTGGGCGCCGATCTTCTCCATCGCCTGGCACATCTTCCCGTTGTCCTCGAGGATCCAGGAACCCTCGGCGTTCAGATACCCCTTCTCGGCGCCCTGCTGGAAGCAGCGCAGGTACATCGCCGCGCCGATCCCGGAGCTCTGGTAGCCGGGCTTGAGCCCCAGCGTCATCAGCCGCGCCGTGCGGATCTTCCGCTTGTGCCAGAGGAACTTGAGGAAGCCGAAGGGGAAGAGCCGCCCGTCGGGGAGGTGCTTGATGGCCTGGTTGAAGTCGGGGATCGCCAGCATGAAGCCGATCGGCTCGCCGTCGTCCTTCTCGGCGATCAGGATCAGGTCGGGGTCGACGACGGGGCGGAACTCCTTCGCCATGTTCTCGAACTCGGCGTGCGTCATGGGGACGAACCCCCAGTTGCGCTCCCACGCCGAGTTGTAGACCTCCTGGATGACGCCGATCTCCTTCTTCAGCTCCTTCATCCGCACCGGCCGGATCCGCCACCCCTCGCGCTTCCCCGCCCGCTCGACCCCCTTCAGCAGCCGCTCGGGGGGCTGGTTGTGCGGGAGCCAGTACGCCACCAGGTCCTTGGCCTTGGCCAGCCCCGCGGCGTCCATCAGCCGCGCGTAGTACGGCGGGTTGTGCCCCATCATGAACACCGGCGGCGTGTCGAACCCCTCGAAGAGCACCCCCGGCGAGTAGAGCTCGTCGTTGGTGGAGAGGTTGAACGGCCCCCGCATCGTCTCCATCCCCTGCCCCTTGAGCCACGCGGCCGCCGCCTCCAGGAGCGCCGACGCCACCGCCGGGTCGTCGACCGACTCGAAGAGGCCGAAGAAGCCGATCCGGTCTTCGTGGAACTCGTTGGAGCGGTGGTTGACGACCGCCGCGATCCGGCCCACCGGCGTCCCGTCGCGCTCGGCGAGGAAGTAGGCGACGGTGGCGTGCTCGTGGAAGGGGTGCTTGCGGCGGTCGAGGAGCTGCTCGAAGACCATGCGCAGCGGCGGGACCCACTGGGGGTCCCGCGCGTTCATCTGCCAGGTGAGCTCGATGAAGGGGCCGAGCCTGGCGCCCGGGGGGAGCTCGCGGACGCGCAGGGACGCGCCCGCGGAGGACTCAGCGGACGCCGAGGTGGCGCCCGACGCGGGCGAAGGCATCGAGGACCTTGTCGAGCTGCTCGGTGGTGTGGGTGGCCATCACCGAGGTGCGCAGCCGGCAGGCGCTCTCGGGGACGGCCGGCGGGAGCACCGGGTTGGTGAAGACCCCCCCGTCGTAGAGCGCGCGCCAGAAGACGAAGGTGTGCTCGATGCTCCCCGTGGTGACGGGGATGATCGGCGTCTCGCTGGTGCCGGTGTCGAAGCCGAGGGCCTGGAGCCCGCCGCGGAGGTAGTCGGCGTTCTCCCAGAGGCGCTCGCGCCGCTCGGGCTCGCGCTCCATGACGTCGAGGCACGCCAGCACCGTGGCCACCGCCGAGGGGGGCATGCTGGCGCTGAAGATCAGCGACCGGGCGTGGTGCTTGAGGTAGTGGATGACCTCCTCGGGCCCCGCCACCGCGCCGCCGATGGAGGCGAAGCTCTTGGAGAAGGTGGCCATGGTGAGGTCCACCCGCCCCGAGAGCCCGAAGTGCTCGGCCGTCCCGCCGCCGGTGGCCCCCAGGACGCCCACCGAGTGCGCGTCGTCGACCAGGAGGCGGGCGCCGAACTCCTCGCAGAGGTCGACGACCGTGGGGAGGTCGACGATGTTCCCCTCCATCGAGAAGACGCCGTCGGTGGCCACCAGGATCCCGCCGGCGCCCGCGTTGCGCTCCAGGGCGCGGCGGAGCGCGGCGGTGTCGCCGTGGGCGTAGCGCACCAGCTCGCCCGAGGCCAGCATGGCGCCGTCGAGGAGCGAGGCGTGGTTGAGGCGGTCGTGGATGACCACGCTCCCGCGGGTCACCAGCGCCGAGATGACGCCCAGGTTGGTCTGGTAGCCGGTGCTGAAGACCAGCGCGCTCTCGGAGCCCATGAGGGCGGCCAGCCGCCGCTCGAGCGCCTCGTGGAGGTCGAGGGTGCCGTTGAGGAAGCGGCTCCCCGTGCACCCGGTGCCGTAGCGGTAGAGGGCCTCGCGGGCCTTCTCCAGCACGTACGGGTGGTGGGTGAGCCCGAGGTAGTTGTTGGAGCCGACCATGATCTTCCGCTCGCCGCGGATGACCACCTCGGTGTCTTCCGAGCTCTCGATCGGCTGGAAGTAGGGGTACAGGCCGCGGTCCATCATCTCGCGGGCCGCCGTGTAGCGGCCGCACTTCGCGAAGATGTCGCCGGCCTTCCGCGCCGTCTGCTGCTCGACTGTGGACATCAAAGCCATCCCTGAGTTCGGTACCAGCGGGCCGTCTCGGCCGTCCCCTCGGCGAGGGGGGTGGCCTCTCCCGGCGCCAGGAGCGCTTCGGAGCCGGCGAGGTCGCAGACCCACGCCTCGGCCAGCATCTCGTCGGCCTTCTCCCGGCTGAAGACCCCCGCCCCGCCCACCAGCCCCCGAAGCGCTCGGCGGCGGCCCCCGCGATCCTGAGGATCGAGGCGGGGACGGGGAGCCGGAGCGGCTTCGTCCCCAGCGCCCGGCCGATCTCGGCGACCAGCTCGGGCTGCGTGTGCGCCTTCGGCTCGGCGACGGCGAAGGTCCCCTGCGGGGCGTCGGCCGCGCGCTCGAGCGCCGCCACCAGGTCTTCCACGTAGATCAGGTGGACGCGGCGCTCCGGTCCGGTGGGGATCGGGGCGAGCGAGCGCTTGACCAGGCGGTAGAGCGGGAGGAAGGCGCGGTCGCCGGGGCCGTAGACGGCGGGTGCGCGGAGCACGAGGAGCTCGACCCCTTCGCGCGCCGCTTCCCGTGCCGCGGCTTCGCCTTCGAGCTTGGTGCGCCCGTACGCGGTGAGCGGCGCGGGAGTTTCGTCCATGCGGCGCGGGCGCCCGTTCGGCGCCGGCCCGCAGGCGGCGTAGGAGCTCAAGTACACCAGACGCCGGGGCCGTGTGCCCGCGCCCACGGCGCCGCGCGCCACGTTGCGGGTCCCGTCGGCGTTGACGCGGCGGAAGGCGTCCTCGCTGGGGGCGGTGGTGGCGGCGGCGAGGTGGAAGACGGTGTCGGCGCCGTCGGCGGCCCGGGCGATGGCCGCGGGGTCGTCGAGCCCGCCGACGAAGCGCTCGACGCCGAGCGCCTCCAGGCGGCGGAGGTCGCTGGTGGGGCGGACCAGCGCGCGGACGTGCCATCCGCGCTCCGCCAGTCGCCCGGCCAGGTGGCCTCCGACGAAGCCGGTGGCCCCGGTGATCAGTGCGATTCGGCGCATGGATGGCCCTGAAGATGCACGCCGCGCCCCAAAAACGCAACGATGTAGACCGTGTCCAACCCTTGCCGGCCGCGCCCTTTGGCGGACGAAAAACAACAAGAGGACCGGGCTTCGGGGCCGCCCAGATCCTCTCGCGCGCCGCCCGCGCACCCGCGCCACGGCCACGACCGCCTACAATAGCCGGAAAACCTAGCCCTCGTGCGGAGTTGTGTCAACCCGCAAGCGGTGCTTGCGGGCGAAAGTGCGGGAGTGCGTTGGACTCGGTGGGGGGCGGCTCCGGCGCGGGGGCCCTCACCCGGCTCCTTTAGGCTCGGCACCCTCTCCCACAAGTGGG
>DATACF010000802.1:0-24390 GCA_036259235.1 Longimicrobium sp.
CCGCGGCGAGGCGGCGGACGCGGGCGAGGGGAGCCGCCCGGCCGCGCGGACGCGGCGGTGGGAGGCGGACGACGACGACGCCGACGAGGACGACCTCGTGGGCCCGCGCCGCATCCAGGCCCCCCGCCTGCGCCGGGGCGCCAGCGGCGGCGGGACGGCCCGCGAGCGCGAGGGGGTGCGCCAGCTCGTGCGCGACATCCCCAACTTCCTCAAGCTCCTGGGCCGGATGGCGCGCGACCCGCGCGTCTCGGCCACCGACAAGGCGCTGATGGTGGCCGCCATCGGCTACGTCTTCGTCCCCAGCGACGCCATCCCCGACTGGATCCCGGTGATCGGCGAGCTCGACGAGGTGGTGGTGCTGGCGCTGGCGCTCAGCCGCCTCCTGAACAACGCCGGCGTCGACGTCCTCCTCGACCACTGGGACGGCGACCCCGCCACCCTCGAGACCGCGCTCGCCTTCCTCGACCGCGCGGCCTCCGTCCTCCCCGCCGGCATCCGCGGCTTCCTCGGCAAGCGCGCCTTCGCCTGAGGCCCCGGACCGCCGGGACGGACGTGAGCGCGACGAAGCCGGTCCCCCACGCGGGGACCGGCTTCGTCGCGTCGGGAGTCCGGGCTCCGGGCTTCGGAAACGATCCCGCCGCGGGAACGGAAGAAGCCGCTAGGACCCGGGGCGGGCCTCGGCCTTGTACGATCGAAGGTAGTCGAGCAGCCCCTCGCGCACCGCCGGACGGTCTTCCGCGGGAACCCCGATCGTCAGCACGTCGAGCGCGACCTGCCGGACGCGGTCGGTGGGGTCGTCCGCCCCGGCGAAATACCATTCGAGGTACTTGTGGAGCGTCTTGTGGTACGGGCTCGCCCCGTCGAGGAAGCCCTGCAGCCCGGTCGGCGTGACGCCGAGCCGCCGCGCCATCGCGCGCAGCGAGGTCGACCGGACACGACGCCAGATCGCGTCCCGGACGGTTTCGGTCGAGGGGACCTGCTCGGGTCGGGTGGGCTCCATGGTCATTCCGCGGTGAGGGACTCTCGATGGGGGGGACTGTCCGCTCCGGAAATATTAACTCGCGGTCCGGGATGCGAAAGTGGACAGAGCCGGGTCCCCTATGCCAGCTTCGTGGACGCGGCCGCTCTTCTCCGCCCGGAAGAAGCCCGCTACGTATACCTCGCCGGACGGGTCGCGAAGTGCGAGAAGAGGCACAGGGAAGCCGAGCGGTGGCTCCGCCGCGCGAGCAGCCTGGCGTACAGGGACGACGACTGGCTGACCTACGCCCTGAGCCTCAAGGACCTGGGGATGCTGGCCTGGGACCAGGGCGTGTTCGGGCGGGCCCGCAGCCTCCTCTTCCGCGCCCTTCGGTACGCCCGGAAGCAGGGAGACCCGGGCGTCGAGGGCGTGATCCTGCACAACATTTTCGTGGTGCGGGTCACCGGGGGCGACTTCGAGGGCGTCGAGGCGGTCGCGCGCCAGGCCTTCGAGCGGTACCTCCCGTATCACGACCGCCTTCCGGCACTCGCCTACGACCTGACGTACTACTGGCTCACCCGGGGGTACGCCTTCCGGGCCATCCCCGTCCTCCGCAGTCTCGTGCCCCACTTCAAGCAGCAGGCGCAACGGCTTCAGGTCCTTTCGGCCCTGGGGCGAGCCGCCGGGGCCGTGGGCGACCTGGAGGTTTTCCAGGAAGCCTGGAAGGAAGCGTCGAGCGTCCGCGGCCTTCATCCCAGGCTCGACACGAATGCCGCCGCCCTCAGCGACTTCGGGTTCGGGGCCGCTCACCTGGGGCTCTGGGAGACTGCCCGGGCCTGCTTCGAAGAGGCCGCGGCCGCGGCCGAAGAGCTCGGCCAATCCGATATGCTCATCCGGGCCGAAGCGGGAATCGAGGCGGTATCCAGGCACGAGAACCCGGACACGCTGGTGCGCCCGCTGGTTGCGTCGGGACAGGGTCCAGACCCCTTCATGCGACAGGTCCTCGATACGCTGGAGTCCCTTTCCGACGCAGCCCGGAAGCATCGTCAGCGCGAGGCGTTCTTCGACGGGAGCATGGACTAGCGGCCGCCGCCCATCATGTTCCCGCCGTCTTCCGCGGTCGCGGCCCCGCCGTCCCGGCCGGTCGCGGTCGTGTCCGCCGTGGAGAGGGTCGGAATGGAGGCCGCGTCGCGGTCGTCCACCGCCGTCGCGGGGGTCGAACAGCCGGCGAGCGAGAGGACGCCCGACAGGACGGCGGCGAAGGCACGGTGCTTCATGGTTGCTGCTCCTGGCCTGGACGGTGACTGGTGAACAGAGGGACACGCTCAAAGATGCCCGAGAACAAGCGTCCAGACCAGCCGGACACCCCCTCCAAAGGACCGCTCGCGCGACGTGCGATGAAGCGGAGCGGAAACCGCTGTGTCCTCGTCGTCGATTCCGAGCTCGTTCGTCCGTACCTGTCGCTTCCCCAACCGTGGGCACCGGTAGCGATCCGGGACTGGAGCCAGCTCGAAGAGGCCGTGCCGGCCGCGGCTCCGAGCTGCTGCATCCTCGTCGACCCGTTCGCTCATGGTCCGGCTCCCCTCCTGGAGTTCCTGGCCCGCTTCCCGTCCGCCACCGTCGTTGCCGCCAGCCGCCTCGCACCGGGGCGGATCGTCGACCTTCGGCGGATGCTTCACGCCGGGGTGAGCGACCTGGTCGACCTCTCGGAGTCATGGCCCGTCGAGCTCCTGGGCCAGGTTCTCGAGGATACGCTCGCCAGGCCGTTGAAGCGGAGGATCGAGGGACTCCTGTCCCGGTACTCTCTCTCGACGCCCGGACGATCATTCACGCCGCCGCGGAGATCGCAGTGACCGGGGGCGGTGCCAGGGAGCTGGCGGGCCGGCTCGGGATCTCCGAGCCCACGGTGACCCACTGGTGCAGGAGGACCGCTCTTCCCCCGCCTCGCCGGCTGCAGGCGTGGCTGCGGGTTCTTCTCGCGGCCCAGCTCCTGGACGACTCCGGGCGAAGCGTCAAGAGCGTATCGCTCGCCTGCGGCTATCTGGCCGAGAAATCGCTCCGGCGGGTGATGCGCCGCTTCGTGGGGCTCGACACCCGGATGCTGCGGAAGCGGGGGGCCTTCGAGACCTCGATTCTCGCGTTCAACCAGGAGCTGCGGACGCTTCGGGAACAGCGCAGAAGCGGCAGGCAGGCGGCTTCCCGCGTCGTCGTGCCGATGGCGGCCGACGATGTCACGGTGCCCGCGCGCGAGGCTCCGCGGGCCGGTGATGCGGCGGGGCTCCTATCGCTGAAGGTGTGAGCGGCGGTGGACCTGTTCCCGGAGTGGTTTCGTGAGCCCGTGAAGTCCGGCTCCCCTTCTCCCTTCGCACGTCCGTAACCGCCGCCCTGTGGTTGACATCCGCCCCGGCCTGGGGATAACTTGTCCCATGGAACACCGGAATGGAACCGGCACACCGACGACGCCCGCCGTCTCACCCCCCTCGGCCGCGAGGGGGCGAGGAGACCGGCGGGCTTTCCGCATTCAGGAGGCTCGATGAACCGTCCCGACGCGCCCTCCGCCCGCTTCGTGGGCGAGGGGCTCACCTTCGACGACGTCCTGCTGGTCCCGCGCCACTCGCTGGTGCACCCCTCCGCGACCGACGTGCGGACCCTGCTGACGCGGGGGATCGAGCTGGCGATCCCGCTGGTCTCGGCCGCCATGGACACGGTCACCGAGAGCCGCATGGCCATCACCATGGCCCGCGAGGGCGGCATCGGGATCATCCACAAGAACATGCCGATCGACCGCCAGGCCGAGGAGGTCGACCGGGTCAAGCGCTCCGAGAGCGGGATGATCGCCAACCCGATCACCACCCGCCCCGAGACGACGGTGCGCGAGGTCTTCCGCCAGATGGAGCGCTTCTCGGTGAGCGGCGCCCCCGTGGTCGACGAGTCCGGGAAGCTGGTGGGGATCGTCACCAACCGCGACCTCCAGTTCGAGACCGACCTCGACCGCCCGGTCCGCGACCTGATGACGGGCGCGGGCGAGCGGCCGCTGGTCACCGCGCCGGTGGGCACCTCGCTCGACGAGGCCGTCCAGATCCTCCACCGCCACCGGATCGAGAAGCTCCCGGTGGTCGACGCCGAGGGGCGGCTCCGCGGGCTCATCACCGTCAAGGACATCCGCAAGCGGGCGCAGTATCCCAACGCCTGCAAGGACGCGCGGGGGCGCCTCCGCGTGGGCGCGGCCATCGGCGCGCACCCCACCCGCGACCTGGAACGGGCGCGGGCGCTGGTGGAGGCCGGGGTCGACGTCCTGGTGATCGACACCGCGCACGGGCACTCGGAGGGGGTGCTGGAGGCGGTCGCCCGCATCCGCGAGGCCTTCCCCGACGCGCAGATCGTCGGCGGGAACATCGCCACCCGCGAGGCGGCGGAGGCGCTGGTGGAGCGGGGGGTCGACGCGGTGAAGGTGGGGGTGGGGCCGGGCTCCATCTGCACCACCCGCGTGGTGACGGGCGTGGGCGCGCCACAGCTGACCGCCGTCTTCGACGCCGTCGAGGGGGCGGCCGGGCGGGTGCCGGTGATCGCCGACGGGGGGATCAAGTACTCGGGCGACGTGGTGAAGGCGCTGGCCGCCGGGGCGCACTCGGTGATGATGGGCTCCATGCTCGCCGGGAGCGAGGAGAGCCCGGGGGAGAGCTTCCTCCTGGAGGGCCGCCGCTTCAAGACGCTCCGGGGGATGGGGAGCCTGGGCGCCATGCAGGAGGGCTCGGCCGACCGCTACTTCCAGGAGGGGAGCGACGCCCGCAAGTTCGTCCCCGAGGGGATCGAGGGGCGCGTCCCGTACAAGGGCGCGGCCTCCGACACCATCTACCAGCTCGTCGGGGGGCTGCGCTCGGGGATGGGGTACCTGGGGTGCGAGAGCATCGAGGCGCTCCGCACCCGGCCGCAGTTCATGCGGATCACCGGCGGGGGGCTCCGCGAGTCGCACCCCCACGACGTGCAGATCACCCGCGAGGCGCCGAACTACCACTCGTAAGAGGCGGATCGGGTCTCACGGAGACGCGGAGGACGCGGAGGAGCTTCTCTCCGCGTCCTCCGCGTCTTTCGCGTGAACCCGATGCCGCATCGGAGTGTACGATCGGTCTCGCCTATGATCGGTGTCTCGTGCTCGCCCAGGCCCCCGCCTACTGCGTGATCGGGGGGATGTGGAGCAGGGGCCGGCTTCCGCGCCGACCCTCCTGATCACGTGGCTTGCGATCCTTGAAGGCGCGGACGCGGCGGGCGGACGCGGATCGGCGGGAGGAAGGACCGAAGGGGCCTCTTCGAAAAAATTTCGATACTCATCTCCGCCTGGGGTTCCACGGTGGAGCGCGGGCTTTCCTCTCCCGGATGCGGCTGCCTCTTGACCGCCTGCTCTGCGCATTCCGTCCAGGGAACGGGGATGAGACCCTTCTGAGCCTGCCGTGGCGGATCGCTTGTCGGCGGGCGGGGGGCGGCCTATCTTGCGGGGTGAGCGCGGCTCATGCCGGGCCGCCTCGCGCAGGAGGAAACGCGATGCACGCGGTGCAGCTCTCGCGGTGGGTGCTGCCGGGCATCGTCGCGGCGGTCCTCTTCGGCGTCATCCTGGTGCTGGGATACGGGATCATCGGGCTCGCGATCCTGTTCCTGCTGGTCTGCCTGGGAGGCGGGGCGCTGATGTCGTACCTCGGCGGCGACTGACCGGAAGCGGTCCCACGGACGGCGGCGGTCGGCGTGCGAGCCCGCTCCGGGTCTTTCCCGGGGCGGACCCGGTGGTCCCTCTCGTGCCCCGCGCCGGCCCACGTGGCCGGCGTTTTCGCGTCCGCCCCCTGTGCCGATCCCCGGCGCGGGGCTTGCAAAACCGGCCGGCTCCCTGTCTGTTGAACCGTACGCCGGAGCGTGGAGCCATGGACAACCGGGGCGCGTCGCCGCTGCGCATCCTCCTCGTGCTCGCCGCCGTGATGGTGGCGGTGGTCTTCTTCATGTTCGGCCAGCTGTACATCGCCGGCGCCCTGGTGGTGGCGGCGCTCTTCTTCGGCTTCGCGGCGCTCTTCGCGCGCGCCAAGACCCCCTCGGACTGACGGATTCCGGAACCGATGCCCCGCGTCCAGCTCCTGCACCTGGCCCACGCCCGCTCGGGCGACAAGGGCGACACCGCCAACGTGGGCGTCATCGCCCTCCGCCCCGAGTTCTACCCCGTGCTCGTGAAGGAGCTGACCCCCCAGCGGGTGAAGGCGCACTTCGCGGGGATCGTCCACGGCGGGGTGGAGCGCTTCGAGCTCCCCAACCTGGAGGCGCTCAACTTCCTCCTCCACAACGCGCTGGGGGGCGGCGGCACGGTGTCGCTCAAGACCGACGCGCAGGGGAAGGTCCTCTCGACCGCCATGCTCCGCCTGGAGATCGACGTCCCGGACGAGATCGCGGCGCTCGTGGGCCAGGCCCCGTGAGCGACGCGGCCGGGGGCGCGCCCCTCCTCGTCCGCCGCGAGGGCGGGGTCGCGCGCCTCGTCCTGAACCGCCCCGAGAAGCGCAACGCGCTCAGCGCGCCGCTGGTGGCCGCCCTCAAGGAGGCGCTGCGCGAGGCGGACGCCGATCCCGAGGTCCGGGTGGTCGCGATCGAGGGGGCGGGGAAGGACTTCTGCTCGGGGGCCGACCTGTCGGCGCTGCGGAAGACCGCGGGGGCGTCGGCGATGGAGAACCTGGAGGACGTCGACGACCTCGCCGAGCTCTTCCTCCTCCCGCGGCGGATGCGGAAGCCCGTGGTGGCGCTGGTGCGCGGGCGGGCGCTGGCGGGCGGGTGCGGGCTGGCGACGGCGTGCGACCTGGTGTACGCGGCGGAGTCGGCGCAATTCGGCTACCCCGAGGTGCGGATCGGCTTCGTCCCCGCGATGGTGATGGCGATCCTGCGGCGGAACGTCTCCGAGAAGCGCGCCCTCGAGCTGATCGTCCGCGGGAATCCCATCTCCGCCGCCGAGGCGGAGCGGATCGGGCTCGTCAACGGCGTCTTCGCGGACGACGCGTTCGCGGCCGAGGCGGAGGCCGTCCTGGCCGACCTGGCGGGGCGGAGCGCGTCGGCGGTGCAGCTCTCCAAGCGCCTCCTCTACAACACCGACGCCATGGGCTTCGAGGCCGCGCTCCGCGCCGGGGCCGATGTCAACGTGATCGCCCGCGCCACCGAGGACATGCGCGCGGGGGTGGCGCGCTTCCTGGAGAAGGACGCGCCCCGCTGATGCTCCTCGACCGGCGGCCGCGGGGCGGCGGCGACCCGTTCCTCGACTGGAAGGTCCGCCTCTTCTTCGCGGGCGCCGCCCTCTTCGCGCTCGCCGTCGTCCTCGACCGCCCCGTCCTCGTCCTCGCCGCGGGCGCCGTCCTCGTGGCCGCCTTCGTCCTCCGCTTCTTCGCTCCTCGCGAGGAGGAGCCGGAGTACGTGGAGGAGGAGGAAGAGGAGGTCGCCGACGAAACGCCGGCCGACCGTCCGCCGCAGGGCTGAATCCGGCGGCCCGGAGCCGAGATCCATCCCCCTCGCAATGCCGCCAGGAGCGCGACCACGACGCTTCCGGCGGCGTTGTGCCGTTCCACCCCGGGAGATATACTGCCGCGAAACGGTCTTTCCCGTCGATGTGCCTCCCGTTCCGCCGCCCCTCCCTCTGAACGTGCCGTCCGGCACCCCTCGCGAGGAAATCCTTCGATGCGCCCGTATCCATTCCGCATGGCGGGGACACGCCCCGGTCTCACGCTCGCGCTCGCCGCCGCCGTCCTGTTCTGCGCGCCACCGGAGTCGGGCGCCCAGGCCCGCGGCCGGCCGGTGGAAGGCGGCACCGTGCTCCTGGTGTCGGACCTCCACTTCGACCCGTTCACCGCCGGCGGCGACGTGGTGAAGACGCTCCGCGCGACGCCTACCGCGCAGTGGGCCCGCGTCCTCGCCGCGGCCCCCGCCGCGCCGCCCAGCACCTACGGGAGCGACAGCAACTATCCGCTCCTCGTCTCGGCCGGCGCGGCGATGCGGCAGGCGGTCCCCCGCCCGGCGTTCGTGGTGGTCACGGGCGACTTCCTGGGCCACGACTTCGAGCAGAAGTACGACTCCCTGTTCGCCGAGACGCCCGACAGCGCCGGGGCGGCGGCCTTCGCCGACTCGACGATGGCGTTCATGGCGCGGTGGATGGGCGCGCTCTTCCCGGCGGACGTCCCCATCTACCCCGGCATCGGCAACAACGACTCGGGGTGCAACGACTACGGGATGGACACGCAGTTCCAGCGCGCGGCCGCGCGGAGCTGGGCGCGGCTGGCCCAGCGGGGCGGGCGCGCCCCCGGCTTCGTGGCCGCCTTCGACTCGGGCGGCTATTACACGGCGCGCCCGCCCGCGGCCAACGCCACGCTGGTGATGCTGAACGACATCTACTGGTCGCGCAGCTACGACCCCGCCTGCGGGCCCGACCGCGGAGCGCGCGAGCTCGCGTGGCTGGAGGGGGTGCTGCGCGACGCCCGCGCGGCCAACCGCCGCGTGTGGCTGGCGTCGCACATCCCGCCGGGGGTGGACATCTACTCGTCGCTCAAGGACCCGGCGAACCCGACGATGATGTTCACCGCGGCTTACGTGGCGCCCTTCGACTCGCTGGTCCGCGCGTACGCCGACGTGGTCGCGCTGCACCTCACCGGGCATACGCACATGAACGAGTTCCGGGTCTACGAGACCCCCGGCGGCGGTGGCGTCCCCGGCGTGGGGGTGCCGGCGGTGAGCCCGCTCTTCGGCAACAACCCGGGGTTCGTGTCCATGCGGCTGGACCCCTCGGGGAGCGTCCTCGACTACACCGCTTACGCCTTCACCGGCGGGGGGGCGGCGCCCCAGCCGGGCGCGGGCGGGTGGATCACCCTGTTCGACTTCGGCGCGCTCTACGGCCAGAGCGCCGTCACCGGCGCCGCCATGCGCGCCGCCGCCGCGCGGATCGCCTCCGACGCCACGGTGCGCTCGGCGTGGCAGCGCAACTACACCGGCGGACGCACCGGCCAGAACCCCACCGACGCCAACTGGCACGGGTACTGGTGCGCCATCGGCAACCTGGAAGCCTCCACCTACGCCGCCTGCGCCCAGAGCTCCCCGCCCTCGCCCTGACCTGCGCGTCGCGACTGTCTTCACCGCGTTCGCCTCACGCAGAGAAGCAGAGCTGGCAGAGAAAACCCTCTGCTGACTCTGCTCCTCTGCGTGAGACTGTCTTTTACGGCATTGGCCTCACACAGGGGGCACAGAGGACACAGAGGGGCTCCATGCGCGACGGAGCCCCCCTGTGCCCCCTGTGCCCCCTGTGAGAGACTGCAGTTAGGGGGATCAGTCCGCCGCGCGGCTCGTCGCGTCGGACGCCGCCTGGCGGTCGGTGGCGGCGGGCTTGGGAGCGGGCTTCTTCGCGGCGTCCTCCTCGTCGTCGTCGCGGACCACCTTCGGGGCGCCCAGGAGGGCGAGGTCGAAGATCTGGTCCATCCGGTCGACGTAGTGGAAGGTCATCTTCTCGCGGACGTCGGCGGGGACGTCGCGGAGGTCGCGCCGGTTCCCGGTGGGCATGATGACGTTGGGGATCCCCGCGCGGTACGCCGCCAGCACCTTCTCCTTCACCCCGCCGATCTCCAGGATCTTCCCCCGGAGCGTCACCTCCCCCGTCATCGAGAAGTCGTGCCGCACCGGCCGCTCGGAGAGCGACGAGGCGAGCGCCAGCGTCACCGCGGCGCCGGCCGAGGGGCCGTCCTTCGGCGTCGCGCCCACGGGGAAGTGCACGTGGAGGTCGTAGTCGTTGAAGGCCGCCGCGTCGATCCCCAGCTCGGCCGCCCGCGAGCGGACGTAGCTGAAGGCCGCGTTGACCGACTCGCGCATCACGTCGCCCAGGAGGCCGGTGATGATCAGCCGCCCGGTCCCCGGCATCTTGAGCGCCTCGATGAACATCAGCTCGCCCCCCGACGCCGTCCACGCCAGCCCGGTGACCACCCCCACCTCGGGGGCGCTCTCGGCCGGGGTGGCGCTGTAGCGGGGGTAGCCGAGGACCTCCTCGATCGTCTCCGGCGTGATCGTCCACGTCTTCGCCTTCCCCGCCGCCTTCTCGGCCGCCAGCGAGCGCATCACCGACGCCAGGGTGCGGCGGAGATTGCCGACCCCCGCGTCGCGCGCGTAGCCGCGGGTGAGGAAGAGGAGGGTGTCGTCGGAGATGGTGACGTCGGCCGGGTCGAGGCCGTGCTCGGCCACGATCCGGGGGAAGAGCCACTCGCGGGCGATGGCGATCTTCTCCTCGGGGGTGTACCCCGCGATCCGGATCTCGATGAAGTAGTCGCGGAGGTCGCGGGGGATGCGGTAGAAGTCGGCCGCCGTCCCGATGAAGAAGACCTCGGTGAGGTCGAAGGGGACGTCGAGCCACCGGTCGACGAAGGCGTCGCGGTACTCGGGGTCGAGCGTCTCCTCCAGCGCCTCGATGGGGTCGCCGTCCACGTTCCCCAGCCCCACCTCGTCGAGCTCCTCGAGGAGGAAGACGGGGTCGCGGACCCCCGAGTCGCGGATGAGCTGCATGATCTTCCCCATCTGCGACCCGGCCCGGCTCCGCTTGGATCCCACCAGCTGGGCCTCGCTGCGGCCCCCCAGCTCCAGACGCACCATCGGCCGCCCCAGCCCGCGGGCCACGGCGGCGGCCAGGGTGCGCTTCCCCACCCCCGAGGGGCCCACCAGGCAGGGGATGGGGCCGCGGAGGTCGCCGCGGAGCTCGGCGACGGCGATGACCTCCAGGAGGCGGCGCCGGGGCTCGTCGAGGGCGAGGTGCTCGGCCTCGATGGCCTCCTGCACCGAGGCGAGGTCGATCCGCCCCCCGTCGGCGCGGCGGCTCCAGGGGACGGCGACGAGGGCGTCGATGTAGGCGCGGATCTCCTGCGCCTCGGAGGCGGTGAGCGAGGTGGAGCGGAGCCGCTCGGCCTCGCGCCGGGCGATGGCGGCCACCCGGGGCGGGAGCTGCGAGCGCTCGACCTGGCGGAGCGCCTCGTTGGCCTCGCGCTCGACCGGGTCCTGCTCGCCCAGCTCGGCCTGGAGCGACTGGATCCGCCGGCGGATCTCGGCGCTCCGCTCGCGGCCCCCGGCCGGGAGGGGGTCCTCGCCGTGCATCGCCTCGTGCTCGGCGTCGATCTCGCGGAGGTGCTCCCACTCGTCCTCGAGCGCCTGGAGGACGCGGCGGAGGCGGGCCTCGACGTCGAGCTCCTGGAGGACGGCGTCGCGGACCGGGAGGGTGAGGTTGCAGAGGGCGGCGGCCAGGTCGGCGAAGCGGCCGGGGTCGCCCAGGTTCATCCGGAGGATGCGGGGGACCTCGTCGGGGATGCGCTCGACGCGGGCGGCCACGCCCCCCAGCGTGCTGAGGATCTTCTCGATGAGCGGGTCGGCGGTCCCGGCCGGCGCGGGCGACTCCGTGACGGCGACGGGGCGGGCCGAGTAGAAGCCGTCCTCGAGGCGGACTTCCTCGAGCCGGATGCGGCGGAGGCCCTGGAGGGTGGTCTGGATGGTCCCGCCGGGGAGGTTGAGCCGGTCGAGGACGCGGACCGCCGTGGCGATCTTCTGGAGCCCCTTGGGGTCGAGGGGGAAGTCGTCGTCGGCGGTGGAGACCATGGCGACGACGAGGTCGTGCCCGGGGTGCCGGGTGAGCGCCTCGACGTTCGGCGCGAAGCCGATCTGGAGGGCGGTGGCCCCGCCGGGGAAGACGATGGTGCTGCGGATGGGGAGGACCGGGAGGCGGTCCGGCAGCGAGCCAGGGCTTTGCGATGACGGCATTTATCTCACTTCGTCGCGGGTCCGGCCGCCGGTGCTCGGGCGGCGAATGCGGCGGTCGAGCGCGTGCAAGAAGCGGGCAATCCGCCGCGCGTTGGTCCCGAAGTCGAAGCTCCCCTTCCGCGACGCCGACGCCACGTCCACCCGCGTGAGCCCGTCGCCGTCGAGCGAGACCCGCACCGTGACGTCGTCGACGAACTTCCAGAGTAGGGTCCGCGCCTCGGCCCGGATCTCCCCGGCGCGCGCGTCGCTCTCCACCACCGTCCACCGCGGCCGCCCCGCCGCCGTCTCCAGCGCCGCCTCCCACACCTCGGCGAAGGGGACGGCGTAGGCCCGCCCCCGCAGCCGCGGGTCGGGAGAATCGGGGCGTGTGCGCGCGCGGTTCGTGAAGCGCATGTCCGGTCCGTCTTCCGAGGGGAGAATGGAAAGGGGCGAATCTACGCCGGCCGGAGGCGGCGGGGAAGAAAGAAGCGAGAGGGGAGCGCCCTTCGCGACGGCATGCGCGGGCGCCGGCCGCACGCGGACGGAAGGGGAGGGAGCGGTAAGTCCTCCAGAGGATGTGCGGAGGGAGACTCGCCGGGTGGGGTTTCCGGCGAGGCTCCCTCCGCGGGCGGGGAGACCCACAGCGGTATCGTGGGGCTCACCGCCCCCGCGGAGGAGACGCGCGCGCCGCCACGACGAACCGGCGTCCTCGCCCACCGCCCACGGCGCGCGTGGCTCCGGAGCGGCCCCGGAGCCCGAGGAAACGCGCCCGAGCCCTCCCGCGCGCCTCTCCGAACCACCGTCCACGCGAGCGGAGAAAGGTTTGACGCCCCCGAGACGAGCCGGGTATCTTGCCGGGCCGCCGGTACGGAACCTGCCCGTCCCGCCGCCGCCGGACCGCAGCATCAATCGTACGCAGTCAAACCCGACCCTCCCACGGAGACGAGCCCTAGTGAAAGTCGTGATGCCGCTGGCCGGCAAGGGCACGCGCCTGCGCCCGCACACGCACGTGACCCCGAAGCCCCTGCTGAAGGTGGGCGAGAAGCCCGTGCTGGCCTACATCCTCGACGACCTGCGCGCGCTGGGCGTGCACGAGGCGGTCTGCATCACGGGCCACCTGAAGGAGCGGGTCGAGGAGTACATGGCGAAGGAGTACCCCGACTTCCACGCCGTCTACGTGGAGCAGGTGGAGCAGCGCGGCACCGCCGACGCCGTGGCCCTGGCCGAGCCGTACGTGAAGGAAGAGCTGCTGATCATCTTCGTCGACACCCTCTTCGACGCCGACCTCACGGTCGTCAAGCGCCTTCCGGACGACGTGGCGGGGGTGATCTGGGCGAAGGCGGTGGAGGACTACCAGCGCTTCGGGGTGATCATCACCGACGAGGACGGCTTCATGAAGCAGATCGTGGAGAAGCCGTCGGAGCCGGTGTCGAAGCTGGCGAACATCGGCCTCTACTACATCAAGGACTGGAAGCTCCTCTTCGAGGGGATCCGCGACACGATGGAGCGCGGTCCCGGCCCGGCGGGGGAGTACTTCCTCACCGACGCCTTCCAGTACATGGTCGACCACGGGGCGAAGCTGAAGGTGGAGCCGGTGCGGGGGTGGTACGACGCCGGGAAGCCCGAGACGCTCCTGGAGACCAACCTCCACGTCCTCTCCACCACCCGCGGAAAGCGCCCCGAGGCGGCGGACGGGGTGACGATCCACGAGCCGGTGCACGTGGCCGACGGGGTGACGCTGGAGGCGGCGGAGATCGGGCCGAACGTGACGATCGGCCCCGGGAGCACCGTGCGCCGGAGCCGGCTCCGCGACACCATCGTGGGCGAGGCGAGCGAGGTGGAGGACGCGGAGCTCGCCGACTCGCTGATCGGGAGCCACGCGAAGGTGCGGGGGGTGAAGGGGCGGGTGGACCTGGGCGACCACTCGGTGGTGGCGAACGGGTAAGCAGGTAGTCCTAAGTCCTAAGTCCTGAGTCCTGAGTCCTGAGTCCTGAGTCCCAAGTCCTGAGTTGTCGGGTCGATGGTCTTCAGCACTCAGGACCCAGGACTTGGAAGCCGACGGAGCTTTGAGTACCTGCTCAGGCGTCCGCCGGATCGGGTGGCACGAAGACCGCACGAACGATGATGAAAAGGCGAGGGCCCCGCTCCCGAACTTCCGGAAGCGGGGCCTTCGCGCGTGGTGCGTGGGCGCCGGGCGTCAGCCGCCGGTGCAGAAGTACGTGCTGCACACCCCGTCGCAGCTGTCCCAGCGACAGGTGTTCGCCCGCCAGTCGCAGGTGTATCCGCCCGCGCCGGGGGTGTAGCACTCGTGCGCCTGCACGGTCCCCTGCTGGGGCTTCTCCTCCTTGGTGTCGAACGACTCGACGCTGAGCCCGTCCACGTCCATCCGCAGCTTCTTCATCTGCCCACCTCGCGAGTTGGGGGTGCGCGCGCCCCGGCGGACGCCGGAGCGCGGTCCACTCCATCCGATGCGGCGGCGGGCGGGGCGGTTCGCGCGGCGGGACGACCCGTCGCGGGGCGGGACGAAGCGCGTCCCCGGAGGGACGGCCCGAAAACGAGCGAAGGCCCCGCTCGCGGTGCAGCGGGGCCTTCGCGCGCGGGCGGACGGGCCGCCGCTACATGCAGCCGTACGGGTTGCAGCTGTCGCAGGTCCAGATGCAGGAGAACGAGCACGAGTCCGGCCCGTCGGTGCCGCAGTAGTACGACGTGCAGTTGCCGCAGCTATCGCCATAGCAGGCCGAGAAGCCGCTGTGGGCGTGCACGGTGCCCTCGGCGGGCTTCTTCTTCTCGGTGGAGAACGACGACACCTCGAGGTCCTCGACGTCCAGCTTCAGCTTGCGCATGGGCTTCTCCGTGGAGAGGGGTAACGGGCGGACGCTCCGCCCGGGGACCGGCCGTGGCGAGAATAGATACGGCGCGAATGGAGAGGGTCAATCACCCTGCTTGTGCACACCTTCGACACGGCCTCCCGAAAATGCGAAACCCCTCCCGGCGGCGGCGGGGCTGGCGGACGATGAGGAGCGCCCGCTCGACGCCCAGCGCGCCGTTCTCGTTGGCGTACCACTCGCCGAGCGTGTGGATGCCGCCCGAGTCGCCCCCGACGCCGATGGCGATGGAGGGGATGCCGAGGGCCATGGGGACGTTGGCGTCGGTGGACGAGCCCACCAGCTCGGGGCGGGCGCCGAGGGCGCGGGTGACCTCGGCGGCGTCCTGCACCAGCGGCGCGCGCGGCGGCGTCTCGCCCGAGGGGCGGTCGCCGATGAGGCGCACCACGAAGGCGAGCGTCCCCGTCCCGGCGCGGCGGGCGCCGTTCTCCTCGTCGACGACGCGCGCCAGGACGCCGCGGACGGCGGTCTCCAGCTCGCCCAGGACGCCGGGGACCTCGCTGCGCATGTCGAGCTCCATCCAGGCGGCGCCGGGGATGGCGTTGATGCTCGTCCCCCCGCCGATCCGCGCCACGGTGAGCGAGGTGCGGTCGGGGTGGGGAAGGGCCAGGGTGGCCACCTCGGCCACCGCGGAGCCCAGCGCCACGATGGGGTTCGGCGCCCCGCGGTCGGCCCACGAGTGCCCGCCCGGCCCCTGCACCTCGATCCGCAGCCGCCGCGACCCGATGGCGCGGTGGACGATCCGCCGTAAGCCCGACCCGTCGAGCGCGATGAACGCCCCCGCGCGGCGGAGCGCCGCCCCGTCGCGGAAGAGGTGCTTGACCCCGCGGAGGTCGCCCGGCCCCTCCTCGCCCACGGTGCCGGCGAAGAGGACGGGGCGCCGGAGCCGCACCCCCGTCTCGCGGAGCGCCCGGGCCACGGCCAGCATCCCCGCCAGCCCGCGCGAGTTGTCGGTGATCCCCGGCGCGTGGAGGCGCGCGCCCTCGCGGCGGAGGGTGAGGTCGGTCCCCTCGGCGAAGACGGTGTCGAGGTGGGCGGCCACCACCACCATCGGCTCGGCCGCCGAGGTCCCGGGGAGGACGCCCAGCGCGTTCCCCACCTCGTCGAACCCCACCCGCTCCAGCCCGATCTCGGCGAAATGGTCGAGGACGCGCGCCCCCCGCGCCGCCTCGGCGAAGGGAGGGGCGGGGATGGAGGCCAGCTCCAGCTGCTCGGCCAGCGTGCGCTCGTCCGTCTGGCGGACGAAGGCGCGGGCCGGGCGCAGGGCGGCGCTCGAGATCAGGGCGCGTAGCCGCGTGGTCGGTGACATCAGCATGGGCATGAGGAGGCCGCAAGATGCCGACCGCGCCGTTCCGTGTCAACGCGGGGCCCTCCGGTTTCGCGCGTTTGCCGGGCGCGTTATGTTTTTCGTCGAGATGAGCCGGGCTCGAGGCGCCCGCTCCGCCGTCCTCCCGACCGGCGCCACCCACCCCTGCGAGGCCGAGCGATGCAGGAGAGCGAGCTGATCCACGACTGGAACACCCTCGACGGGTCGTTCGACTATTCCACCCGCCGCGGCGTGCAGCTCAACGACGAGACGCTCCGCGACGGGCTCCAGTCACCTTCCGTCACCGACCCGGGGATCGAAGACAAGAAGCGCCTCCTCCACCTGATGAGCGACCTCGGCATCGCCGCGGCCGACATCGGGCTCCCCGGCGCCGGCCCCCGCGCGGTGGCCGACGTGGAGGCGCTGGCGCGCGAGATCGCCGGGCAGCGCCTCCCCATCGAGCCCAACTGCGCCGCCCGCACCGTCCGCGCCGACATCCAGCCCATCATCGACGTCTCGCAGCGGGTGGGGATCGCCATCGAGGCGGCCACCTTCATCGGCTCCTCTCCCATCCGCCAGTACGCGGAGGACTGGACGCTCGACAAGATGCTCCGGGCCACCGAGGACGCCGTCACCTTCGCGGTGGAGAACGGCCTCCCGGTGATGTACGTCACCGAGGACACCACCCGCGCCCGGCCGGAGGTGATCCGGAAGCTCTACACTACGGCCATCGAGTGCGGCGCGCGGCGGATCTGCCTCTCCGACACGGTGGGGCACGCCACTCCGCACGGCGTCCGCCAGCTGGTCCGCTTCGTCTTCGACGAGATCGTGAAGCCCTCGGGCGAGGACGTGAAGGTCGACTGGCACGGCCACCGCGACCGCGGGCTGGCCGTCCCCAACTGCCTGGCGGCGATCGAGGAGGGGGCGCACCGGATCCACGGCACCGCGCTGGGGGTGGGAGAGCGGTGCGGGAACGCCGAGATGGACCTCCTCCTCGTCAACCTGAAGCTCCTGGGGCTCCACGACTGGGACCTCTCGAAGCTCAACGAGTACGTCCGCCTGGCGGCCGAGGCGTGCCGCGTCCCGCTCGCCTACAACTGGCCCGTGTTCGGCGAGGACGCCTTCCGCACGGGGACGGGGGTGCACGCGGCGGCCATCGTCAAGGCCGAGCAGAAGGGCGACGCGTGGCTGGCCGACCGGATCTACTCCGGCGTCCCCGCCGGGTGGTTCGGGCTCTCGCAGCGGATCGAGATCTCGCACATGAGCGGGATCTCCAACGTCCGCTACTGGCTGAAGGCCCACGGCTATGACGGCGCCGACGAGGGGCTCGCCGGCCACCTCCTCGAGGCCGCCAAGCGCTGCGACCGCACCTTCACCGACGACGAGGTGCACGCCCTCTGCGCCGAGTACGCCGCGCTCCGCCCCGGAGTGGCCGAAGCGGCGGTCTGACGTCCGCTTCCGCGAAGACGAGAAGAGCCCCGGCGCCGCTTGAGGCGCCGGGGTTTTTCGCATCGGGGCGATGCCGACTCCCGAGGACTTGCGCCGTCCTTCTACAGACCCTCTTTTCAGGACTACTCTTCCACGCGTTCGGCCGCACGCGCAGAATCGTGCTCGCGGTCCCTGTTCCGAGTTATCCGGGCCCCTTTCGAATCCGGACCCCGCCATCCCGTTCATTCAGCGTGAGATGCAGCGCGACGCCCGATCCGGCCCGCGCGCGTGCAACCTTCATCTTCCGGCACACTGTCTACGGCTTTATGAACCTTATGCGCCATTCACTCGGAGCCCTCGCGATGCATTCCGTCCTCCTGGCCGCCGCGCTCGCCTGCGCCGGGTGCGCCGACCGCGACCCGCTCGGCGCGGCCGTGCTCTCTCCGGACGCCGCGGTCCAGCCCGCGCCCACGCTCGAAGGGTGCGCCCGCCTGGTCGTCGCCGTCTCCGCGCGCGACGAGGTGACGGTGAGCGCGGACACCGTGGTGCGATGCGGACCCGTCGTCCCGGTCGTCGCCCTGGGCGCCACGCTCGACCGCGTCCGCCGCCGCGTCCGCATCCCCGTCGTGCTGGAGAACCGGGGGAGCGCGCGGGTGAGGGGCACACCGACTGCACGGGCGGGTCCTCGGGGCTGATCTGCGTCCGCAACGTCCTGCGGGTGATCTTTCACGGGTGGGCCACCCACGAGCAGATCCAGGCCGCGGTCGACTCGATCGACGGAGAGTACGTGAGCGGGATGCGGTTCGGGGCGACGTACAGCATCCGCGTCCCCGACGACGGCACGATCCAGCCGCTGCGGCGCGCGATCGAGCGGCTCGAGAAGATGCCGCAGGTCGCCGCGGTGGCTCCGATCATCATCCAGCGGATGGTGCCCGACTACCTCAGGCCCCATGACGGCGCGGAGTGGCGGCGGTGGGATGTCGCCACCCACCGGGGCGGCCACAACTGGGGGTGGGAGGCGATCTCCGCGCCGCTCGCGTGGGGGTGCGAGACCGGCTCGCCGGACGTCGGAATCGCGGTGGTGGACCACGGCTTCCAGAAGCCGGCCGAGCTGTGGGCGAACGTGGACTCGACGCGCAGCCACAACGTCGACGTTCTGAAGAAGCCGGGCGACCCTGAGCACGGGACCTTCGTGGCCTCCGTGCTGGCCGCGCGAGGGAACGACTCCACGGGGATCACCGGTGGGCTCTGGCGGGCGCGCCTCCGGCTCTTCGAAGTCGCGAGCGTCGACAGCAGCGGCGAGGTCAGGCGCAGCCCCGACGACAACGCGCCGGAGATAGACCCCGACACCGCGGTCGGGCGTCTCGTGCGGGCGGCGCGGGAAGGCGCCGTGGTCATCGACCTGTCCATGGGGACTCCCTGGGGACCGGCGGGCTATGACCCGGGGATACATGCCAGCCCTGCACGGCGTGCGGATATTGCGCGGCTGCTTGTTCTCCGGTTTCGGCACTTCAAGCTGTCGATGGACTCCCTCGCGCGGGAGGGGCGGCTCCCGCTCGTGGTGCTGTCGGCGGGGAACTCCGGGATCGACGCGAGGTGGAACTCGCTCCGGATGGCGAGCGACTCGCTCCCGAACGTGATCGTGGTCGCCGCCGCGGAGCCGGCCGGCGCCGGGGGAGTCGCCGCGTGGCCGAAGACCAACCACGGCGAGAGCGTCGACGTCGCCGCGCCGGGGGGCGCCGTGTACTCGCTGGACCGCGACGGCCGGGAGCTGGGGGGGAGCGGGACCTCCGCAGCGGCCCCGTTCGTCTCGGCCGTGGCGGGGCTGCTGGTCTCCTTCGACCCCCGCCTGGCGCGCGAGCCCGCGCGGGTGAAGGCGCTCATCGTCCAGGGCGCGCGGCGCGGGGGGAAGACGATCGCGAACGGGGCGGGGGGCGACCCCATCCCGCTGATCGACGCCTACGAGAGCCTCCGGCTGGCGGCGACGCGGCCCGGGACGCCGGTCTGCGGGAACGCCGTGTGGGCGAGCGGCGACACGGTCTTCATCCAGCGCGACACCGTCCCCGGCGCGGCGCCGGAGAAGGTCCTCGTGGGTGCGTTCGCCGACCGGCTGGACGTCCTCCACGGCGGCCGCACGCTCCGGATGCGGCTCCCCGTGCGCCCGCAGATCGGCTTCCGCTGGGCATCCACCGGGTGGGCGGCCGACCCCGCGCTGGCGCAGGCGCGCTTCGCCGACGCCGTCCCCGGGAGCGGGGGCGCGTTCCTGGGCTGGGGCGACTACCTCCTCGGCAAGCTGGCCCGCTCGCACGACGGCGACACGACCGTCGCCATGGTGCGCGGGAGCGGGCGGAGCTGGGACTTCACCCTCTTCGCCGGCGGGGCCGGCCGGCGCCTGGTCTCGGTCGCCGACGACGCGTCGGGGCTGAGCGGGCGGGCGTGCATCCTGCGGCCGCTGAGCGCCGAGCCCGACACCGCGCAGAGGCCCTGCTCCATCGAGACGCTGGCGGCGGGCACCTACCGGGGGACGGGGTGGTCGTACGCCTACCTCCAGGCCGCCCCCCGCGCCGCTCCTTCCGCCCGGCTCCTGGTGGCGAAGACCGAGACGCGCTACACCCGCACCTTCGGCCCCTGGTCGCGCGAGTGCCCGGCGATGCCGCGCCAGTGGTGGGTCGGGCGCCCCGACACGGCCGTCGATCCCGGCACGGTCCCCACCGAGTGCCGCCCCTTCACCACCACCGCCCGCACGGTGGGGACGCACTACGCCCTCTTCGACCTGGCGGGGCGGGTGGTCGAGCAGTGGTTCGACCCCGCGGGCGAGACCACCGTCTGGGGGGTGAGCGAGGACGGGCGGCGCGAGATGGTGACGCGGTACGAGTACGACACGGAGGCCACCTTCGGGATCGTCCCGTTCGGCTACATCGCCACGCTTTCGCAGACGGCGTTCACCGACCGGTCGACCTGCCACCTGGAGGAGCGGCTCCTGGGGCCCGGCGGCCGGACGCGGTGGTCGCGGGCGGCGTGCCCCAACGCCAGCACGCCCACCTTCGGCGCCTCGCGGAGCGCGGACCGGGGAAGGCGGCTCCTCCCCGAGATGGCCCCGGGGCGGGCGTTCGCCGACGCGCGCCGGGACGCGGCCCGCTCGCGGTAGCCCCGGAGCCGGGGGAGGGGACGCCTGCGGAGTGGACGGAGAGGCCTTGCCAGCCGGCCGCCCGGCGGGATATCCATCCGGACGCCGTGGGCGCCTCCGACCGCCGGAGGGTCTCCGCACGGCGCCGGGCGGCGTCCTTCGCCCCCGGCTCGCCGGTTCCGGAAAGGGCTGACCCGATGAGCGACGCGAGCGTCGACGTGTACTGGCTCCCGCACTGCACCACCTGCCAGAAGGCGCTGCAGTACCTCCGCGACAAGGGCGTCACCGTGCAGTCGCTGCGCGACCTCAAGGCGCAGCCGCTGGAGCCCGCCGAGGTCGAGGACCTGGCGCGCAAGGTCGGCGGCGTCGACAAGCTCTTCTCGAAGCGCGCGATGAAGTACCGCCAGATGGGGCTCCACGAGCGCGAGCTCCCGGAGGAGGAGATGGTACGGCTGATGTCGGAGGAGTACACCTTCGTCACCCGCCCCGTCATCGTCCGCGGCGACCACGCCACCGCAGGGTTCTCGGCGAAGCGGGTGGACGCGCTGGTGGGGTGACGCGCCGGGTCCGTCCATGCAAAAGCCCTGTCCGGCGCCGTCGGACGCCGGACAGGGCTTTGCGTTTCGCGTCTGCGCGGCAGCGCACCGCCGGGGAGCCGCGCGTCCACGGGGTGCGCCGCTAGTTACAGACCCAGTGGCAGTTGGTGTCGCAGGAGTTGAGGTTGTCGCAGGTGTGCTCGCCGTAACCCGTCCCGCCGCACCCGATCTCCCACGTTTCGCAGCTCCAGCCGGTGTATACGGGCTTGTGGGCGTGCACCGTGCCCCGCAGGGTCTCGGGCGTCCTGGTCGTCGAGAACGTCTCGACGGCGAGATCCTCGACCTCGAGCTTGATCTTCTTCATCGATGCCTCCAGTACGGGGGAGCAGGAATCCGACGGACGTACACTAACGCTCGCCCCCGACGAATCCTACATATTTTCCGCCCATTACGGAAATTGAACCGCGGGTAGCGGATGGGACGACGCTCCTCCACCAGCCGTATCGGACGCGCTCCCGCTTTACCTTCGTTCACGACGGAGCCGCGCGACGATCTCCATTTCGCGCAGGAAACGCATCGAGCCGCGCCCCGGGATTCTGGCGTCGCCGGAGCGGAGGGGTTATCCCTTCTACGCCATCTCGTTCTCTCCTCCGATTCCCCCTCCTCCTTGCATGCCGAACGTCCACGTCAGCGGCGACAACAACGTCGTGATCACCGCCGGGGGCGACGTCGTGCTCGGCGCACCCGCGCGGCGCGCGGCCCACGGTGCGTCGGCCCCTCTTTCCGACGCGGAGCCCCCGTTGTCCTTCATCGAGTACCTGCGCGGCCGCCTCGTCGCCGAGAAGGGGCTGCACGACCTCTCCCGTAACGCCGAACTCGCCCGTTTCCCGCTGACCGGCTTCCACACGTCCGCCGTGTCGGTGGACTTCGTGGCCTTCGTCGTGGCGGACGGGCTGACGGAGAGCCAGGTCGTCTCCCTGCGGAACGAGTTCTTCGACGCGGTCCGGCACGTCTCCCGCGAGTTCGGGGTGCGGCCGCGCGGCCGGAACCCGAACGGGCTCCTCGCCTTCGTCTTCGAGGAGGGGTGTCCCGAGCCGATGGCGCGCTTCATCCGCAAGCAGACGAAGGTCTCGCACCGCGCCTCCACGGGCGCCGTCACGGTGTCGTGGGCGGTCGACCTCGGGCACCGCCTCGTCCACACGCACGAGAACCCCGTCTCCATCTTCCCGCCCGTGATCGTCGTCCCCCAGACCGTCTTTCCCGGGCTGCGGTGGCTGGAGGCGGCCATCGCGGAGCTGCCGGACCTCCCGGGCGAGCCATCTCGAGACGAGGCCCGCCGCGCGGAGACCGCCGCTCCGCGCCCTCCGGTCCCGCCGCCGCCCGCCGAACGCGTCCGCATCCTCTTCCTGGGCGCCAACTCCACCGAGAAGCCCCTGGACCTGGAGCGCGAGGTCAGCCGGATCGAGCAGGACCTGCGGATGGCGCGGGAGCGGGACGCCCTGGAGCTCCGGCACGTGGGCGCCGTCACCATCGACACGCTGATGCAGGAGATGCTCGACAGGTCTCCCGGCATCGTCCATTTCTCCGGGCATGGCGTCGACGAGGGGATCTTCCTGCGCGACCCGCTGGGGAACCCTCGCCTGGTGACCGGCGACGCCCTGGCCAGCCTGTTCGCGCTCTTCGCGGACACCGTGAAGTGCGTGGTGCTGAACGCCTGCTGGTCCGAGACGCAGGCGCACGCCATCCGCCGCCACGTCCCGCACGTGATCGGGATGCGCGCCACGATCCTGGACGAGGCGGCGCTGGCCTTCTCCACCGGGTTCTACAAGGCGATCGGGGCGGGGAGGGACGTTCCCTTCGCCTTCGAGATGGGGAAGGCCGCAGTCGGCATGTCGGGACGTGGCGGCGAGGATCTCCTGGTCCTGCTCTGACGCGCCGGGTGACGTCCAGCAGGCGAAAATCCCCCGGCGCGGTCCCTCCATGAAGGGCGATGGGAAGGTCGCGCCCGACGCTCTCCGCCGCGGCCGTTCCGCGGCCGACCTCACCGCAGGAGCCAGGGGACGATGAACGAAGGGATGGTCGCCGTCCTCCTCGTCGCGGGGACGGTCGCGGGCGTGCTCCTCGGCGTGCGGATCCAGGCGCGGAAGGACGCGCGGGGCACGTTGGTCGCGCCCGCCGGAGGGCGGGAGCTGTGGGTCCCCGCCTCGCTCCTGGCGCTCTCCGTCGCGTTCGTCGGGATGGTGTTGTGGATGGGGATCGTGCTGCTGGACCGGAAATTTGGCCAGGACGACCGCTTCGCCCGCCGCCCGCTCCGAGAGATCCGCATCACGCAGAGCGCGAACGGGAGCGCGGTGGCGCCATGGGAGGTGTCGCGCGGGTTCGGAGGCGCCGACCTCCAGGTGGACCCGGCACCGGGCCGCCCGGGCGAAGACGGGGCTCTCCGCGTGACCTTCGATCGCCTGGGCCCCCGGGACACGGTGGCGGTCCAGGTTTCTGACGAGGATCTCCCCGACGACGTGGTGGTGGCGACCGTGTGGGTGTACGTGGAGGACTCCGACGCCGCGCGGAGCGCCGGCCTCCACGCCCGCCTGGTAGGCCGCATGAACGCCGGAAGCAACGGCAGCTTCTCGCTGGTCGGCGACCGGACGCCGCTGAAGCCGGGCGCGTGGACCGAGGTGGTGTGGGCCGGGAGCTACACCCTGGAGCTGTCGCGCGCGCTGAGCGGCGACTCGGCAGGCGAGAAGAGGGCCCGCGCCTCCGAGCGGCTGACCTTCCTCGCCGTGCGCCTTGAGGCCGACCGGCCGTACCACGGCTCCGTCTTTGTCGACGACCTGCGGCTGTACGCCGCTCCGCGCTAGCCCTCCGCCGGGATCGCCTTGCCCTCCATGATCGTCCGCCCGCTGGCCCGTCAAGACCTCGCCGCCCTCGAGCCGCTCGTCGCGGAGAGCGAGGCGGACGGGTTCCATTTCCTCCGCCGCTTCCACGGCGACTGGCTCGCCGGGCGCGCGCGGGCGGACGCGGTGGACGAGTGGTTCCTCGGCGTCTTCGACGGCGGCGCGCTGGTCGCCGTCGGCGGCGTGACGCCCGACCCGTACGCCGCCGACGCGCGGGTCGGGCGCGTCCGCCACCTGTACGTCGCGCGGGCGCACCGGCGGCGGGGGCTCGGGCGGCGGCTGCTCGCGGAGCTGGAGGCGCGCGCGCGGGGCGTGTACGACCTCCTCCGGCTCCGCACCGACACCCCGGAGGCGAGCCGCTTCTACGAGTCGCTCGGTTTCGCGCCCGTCGAGTCCGGCTCGGCCACGCACCTCCGCCGCCTTCGCGATTCGTAAGCCCACTCCCGGCGGGAGATCCACGCCCTGGGGGGGCGGCACCAGGATCATGGTGCC
>DATACF010000803.1:0-3955 GCA_036259235.1 Longimicrobium sp.
GGCGACCGCGACGACCGGCCCCCGCGCCGGACCGGCCCCCGCGAGGGCGGCCCGCGGGAAGGCGGTCCGCCGCGCCGCCCGCCGCGGCCGCGGGAGTAGGTGATCGGTCGCGATCCGTCGGAGGAATCAGGCGGATCGTGATCGGATGAATGCGAAGAGGCGCCCTCCGTGCGGGGGGCGCCTCTTTCGCGTTCGGGCGGGCTCCGCGGGGGCCCCACGGAGCCCGCCCCCACACGAAAGGCGGGGACCGCGACCACCCGATCGCGATCCCCGCCCTCGTCTTTCCGTCCGTCGATCCGGCCGATCCGATCGATCCCGGCCGATCCGTCCCCCCTACATCCCGCTCGGGTACGTCTCCGGGAGCTCGTGCGCCTCGCGGGGCTGCAGGTGGAGCGGCCGGAGGGCGTGGCTCTCGTCGATGAAGAGCAGGGCGTCGTAGCGGTACGGCATCACGGTGGGGACGTAGTTGCCGAAGCGCTCGGCCTCGGGGCGGTAGACGACGCCGATGGCGCGGTGGCCGCGGGCGTCGAGGGCGCCGTCGACCTCGTCGAAGCGGTCGAGGAGGAGGAGCTTGTCTTCGGCGCCCGCGCGGTGGAAGATGGCCTCCCAGCTCCCGTCGCGCGCCTCGGGGACGGACATCACCTCCATCGGCGCCCCCCACTCCTCCCCCGCGATCACCGTCCCCGCGTACGACGAGAAGCCGGCGATGAAGACCTGGTCGCCGTATTCCTGCCGGGCGAGCTGGCCGATGTTGACCATCCCGGCGCGCGCCATGTCGGTGGCCCGCGCGTCGCCGACGTGGGTGTTGTGCTCCCAGACGATGGCCCTGGAGTCGGGCCCGTGGTGCTTCAGGAGCCGCTCCAGCGTCTCCATCATGTGCGTGTCGCGGACGTTCCAGCTCGCCGCGCCGCCGCGGACCATGGTGCGGTAGTAGAGCTCGCCGTTGCGGGCCACCAGCGCGTTCTGCTCGGCGTTGAAGTACGCCTCGCGCGAGTCCTCGCGGAAGTCCGGCCCCCGGGAGCGGAGCTCGTTGAGGATCCGCACCACCTCCTCCTCGCAGGTGGTGGGGACGACCGCCGTGGCGAAGGCGTACTCCTGGACGTCCTCCTCGTACGGATCGAAGCAGCCGTAGGCGCGGCGGGCGCGGGCGGCGAGGGCGGGGTCGAGCTTCTCGAGGTAGCGGGTGACGACGTCCATCGACTCCCAGAGCGAGTAGACGTCGAGCCCGTAGAACCCCACCTTCCGCTCGTCCTCGCGCCCCCGGTTGAGCTCCCGCAGCCACTCGGCCAGCGCCACGACCTCCTCGTTGGCCCACATCCAGGTGGGCCAGCGCTCGTAGGCGTGGAGCACCTCGCGGGCGGTGGTCCCGGCGCCGTCCCACCCCTTGACGTAGCGGTTGACGGTGTAGCAGTCGGGCCAGTCGCCCTCGACGGCGATGAAGCCGAACCCCTTCTCCTCGACCAGCCGCCGGCTGAGGCGGTCGCGCCAGGTGTAGAACTCGCTCGTCCCGTGCGACGCCTCGCCCAGGAGGACGATCCGCGCGTCGCCGATCCGCTCCAGGAGCGGGTCGAGGTCCGCGTCGCTCCGCAGCGGGAGCGCGTGCTCCTTCACCCCCTCCACCAGCTTCTCCACCGACATCCTTCCCCTCCTCCGGTCCGGTTCGCCTCGTGCCTGAGAAGCGCCGGAATTCCGCAGGTTCTACGCCCGCATCCGCACCACGACCCCCTCGTCGCCCCGCAGCGCCACCCGCCCGTCGGCGCTGTCGCCCTCGTGGTCGAGCCGGGTGGAGAGGACCACCTCGCCCGCGCCATCGAAGGGGAGCACCGTCGTCGTCGCCCCCAGGTTCAGCGCGACCAGGAAACGGCTTCCCCCGTGCTCGCGGAGGTACGCCAGCACCTCCCCATTCGCGTCCACCGGCGCCCAGGCGCCGACCGCGAGCGCGGGCTCCGCGCGCCGGAGGGCGAGGAGGCGGCGGTGGAGGGTGAGGAGCGAGCGCGGGTCGCCGCGCTGGGCGGCCACGTTGGTCGCCGCGAAGTCGTCGGCCACGGGGAGCCAGGGGGTCCCGGGGGTGAAGCCGGCGTTGGGCGACGCGTCCCACTGCATCGGCGTCCGCTCGGGGTCGCGCCCCAAGCCGCGGCCGGGGAGGTTCTTCTCCCACGGGTCCTGCACGCGCTCGGGGGGGATGGGGACGTCCGTCATCCCGATCTCGTCGCCGTAGTAGAGCGTGGGCGTGCCGCGCAGCGTGAGGAGGAGCATGGCGGCCACCCCCGCCTGCGCGCGCCCGGCGCGGGAGGCGATGCGGTGGCGGTCGTGGTTGCCGAGGACCCAGTTGGGCCAGGCGCCCGGCGGGAGGAGCGCCTCGTACCGCCGCACCGCCTCGTCGATGGCGCGGGCGCTCCACGGCAGCCGGATGAGCTGGAAGTTGTACGGGAAGTGGCACCCGGAGCCGGCTTCGCCGTAGTACGCCATCAGCCGCTCCAGCCGGTTGTAGATCTCGCCGATCAGCACCCGCTCGCCGCCGAATTCTTCCATCACCTTCCGCATCCGGGCGATCAGCGCGTGCACCTCCGGCCGGTCGCCCGAGTGGACGCGCTCCAGCCGGTCGAACGGGTCGTCCACCCCTTCGCGGTAGTCGGGATTGGGCGGGTTGTCGCGGAAGTGCCCGTCCTTGATCACGTTCTGCACCGCGTCGACCCGCAGCCCGTCGACGCCGCGGGCCATCCAGAAGCGGACGACGTCGAGCATGGCGGCCTCGACCGCGGGGTTGCGCCAGTTGAGGTCGGGCTGCTCGCGGAGGAAGGTGTGGAGATAGTGCTGCCGCGTGGCCTCGTCCCACGCCCACGCGCTCCCGCCGAAGGCGCTGATCCAGTTGTTCGGCGGCCCGCCCCCGGGCCCCGCGTCGCGCCAGACGTACCAGTCGCGCTTCGGGTTGTCGCGTGAGGAGCGAGACTCCACGAACCAGGGGTGCTGGTCGGAGGTGTGGTTGGGGACGAAGTCGAGGACGACGCGGATGCCGCGCGCGTGCGCCTCGCGGACGACCGTGTCGAAGTCGCCCAGCGTGCCGAAGAGGGGGTGGACGGCGCAGTGGTCGCTGACGTCGTAGCCGAAGTCGGCCATCGGCGACGGGTAGAACGGCGAGATCCAGACGGCGTCGACGCCGAGCCACTGGAGGTAGTCGAGCCGCGCGGCGATCCCCGGGAGGTCGCCCACGCCGTCGCCGTCGGTGTCGAGGAAGGAGCGCGGGTAGATCTGGTAGATCACCCCGCGCTGCCACCAGGCGTGTTCGGGAGCCGGATCGGAGGCGTGGGCGGACGTCAGATCGGTCATGCGATGATGGACTTCGTTCGACGAGATCGGATTCCGCGTGACGGCGGGCTCCGCGCGGGGCCCTCACCCGGCTCGCTTTAGGCTTAGGCTCGCCACCCTCTCCCGTTCCGGGCCCGTTCCGGGAGAGGGGACGTTCGGCCCTGCGCGTCTCCTCCGCGACCGCGTGTCCAGAGGGCTCCGCGGGCGCGATAAATCGCGCGGCTACATTGATTTGCGAGGCAAGGGGCGCCGCCGCCGGGGCATGCGGCGCAAGCCCGTCGAAGCGCCCCTCACCCACGCACTAACGTACTTTCGTACTTTCGTACGTTCAGTCTTCCTTCGCCGGTCGCACGCTGACCGGCCGGCCCTTGATGCTGGCGTTGCGCATCCCGCTGAGGACCTGGTCGGCGTACTGGGCGGCGACCTCGACGAGGGTGAACTGGTCGGCGATCTCGATGGCGCCGATGGCCTCGCCGGGGACGCCGGTCTCGCCGGCGATGGCGCCCACGATGTCGCCGGGGCGGATGCCGCGGCGGCGGCCGACGCTGATGTAGAGGCGCGTCATGTCGCCCGTGGGGCGCCGGCCGCGGCTGGGGGCGGGGCCGTCGGCGCGGTCGCGGCGGCCGCGCGGTCCGCGGCTCTCGTCGCG
>DATACF010000804.1:0-1785 GCA_036259235.1 Longimicrobium sp.
GCGAAGGGGGTGGCGATTCGTGAGGGAATCGCGGCCGCCGGGGAGTCCGCCAGGGGCTTCGCGCCGTTGGAAACGGTAGTATCGTTTCCTACGGCGCCCGCAGCCCGGCCCGGAGCGGAGCGGAGGGACACGCCCGGATCCGCCGTTGCCGTTCGCCGTTGAAGTTGCCGTTGAAGTTCGGCTGACGCATCACCCCTCGCCGGGGACGGGCTCGGGGTCGAGGACCCGGACGACGACGGCGGTGATGTTGTCGCGGCCGCCGCGCTCGTTGGCGGCGTCGATCAGCCCCCCGACGATCTCGGGGAGCGGGGCGCCGGACGACAGGATCCGCCGGATCAGCCGGTCGCCGACCATCCCGGTGAGCCCGTCGGTGGCCAGGAGCACCCGGTCGCCCGGGAGGAGCGTCCCGGCGATGAAGTCGGGCTTGTCGGCCGAGTCGGCCCCCAGCGCCCGCGTCAGGATGTGCGAGAGCCGGTGCCGCGCGGCGCTCCGCGGCGTCAGGCGGCCCGCGTCGACCTCGTCCTGCACCCAGGTGTGGTCGCGGGTGACCTGGAGGAGCTCGCCGTGGCGGAGGACGTACATCCGGCTGTCGCCGATGTGGCCCAGGCGGAAGGTGCCGTCGGTGCACACCACCAGCGCGGTCATCGTCGTCCCCATACCCGCCGCCTCGGGGTGCGCCTCGGTGTACGCCAGGATCGCCGCGTGCGCCCGCCCGAGGGAGTCGGCCATGGCGGCCTCCAGGGCGTCGGCCTGGAGCCCGGCGTCGACGCCGGCCACCAGGGTGCCGCCCACGGCCTCGGTGGCGACGGCGCTCGCCACCTCGCCGGCGGCGTGCCCCCCCATCCCGTCGGCCACCAGGAAGATCCCCCGCGGGGCGTCGACCAAAAAGGCGTCCTCGTTCCCCTGCCGCACCCGCCCGACGTCGCTGGCCCCGGCGGCCTCCCATCCGACCTTCACGGCGCGGCCTGGGCCGAGGGGGGCGCGCTGCTCCCGGCGGGAACCTCCACCGGCGTCCGCCCGGCGTCGGAGGGGGTCAGGTTGAGGACCGCGAAGAGGAGCGCGGCGATCAGCACCAGGACCAGCACCGCCAGCCAGACGGGGAAGCGGAAGCCGGTCCGCTCCTCCTTCAGCGTCCGCCGCTCGGCGGGGGGGACGTACGCCTCGCGGGCGGCCTCGGGGTCGGCCGTCTCGACGGCGCGGAACTGGAGGCGGACGCCGCCCAGGCGCACCGTGGCCCCGTACGGGAGCGAGGTGGGGACGTCGGGGGCGAGCTTGACCCCCTCCACGGCGGTCCCGTTGGTGGAATTCAGGTCGGTGATCCGCCAGGCGCCGAGGTCGAACTCGAGCCGGGCGTGGCGGTCGGAGACGGAGTCGTCGTCGATCACCACGTCGCTCCCGGCGCCCCGCCCCAGCGTCACCACCGGCTGCGGGACCGCGATCTCGTCGCCGTAGCGGGGCCCGGCCAGGATGCCGAAGGTGGCCAGGGGCCCGGCCTGCGGAAGGTTCGCCATCGTCTCGTCCGTCGGGTTACGGCGCCAAAGGGCGCGGCGGCAAGGGGTTGCGGGAGGCGCCAACGTAATCGCGCGCGTTCTGCCCGGCAAGGAGCGGGTGGGGCGAGACGTCCACTTCGGTCGCTTGACGCCCCGTGCAGCCACGTATATCGTTGCACATTCCCTCCCGTCCGCTTTTTCCGTACCTCCGCCGTTCTCCCCCGTGACCCCGCGCCGCCTCCTCGCCGCCCTCGTCGTCCTCCTCTTCGCGCTCCCCGCGCGCGCGGGCGCGGGG
>DATACF010000805.1:0-1919 GCA_036259235.1 Longimicrobium sp.
ATTTTCCCCGCGATCCGCCCCGACGAAACGAGATCGCGAGGAAACCATCATGGCCGATAGCCCCGAATTCCGCGTCGAGAAGGACTCGCTCGGCGAGATGCGCGTCCCCGCCGCCGCCCTCTACGGGCCGCAGACGCAGCGCGCCGTCGAGAACTTCCCCATCAGCGGGATCCGCTTCCCCCGCCGCTTCATCCACGCCCTGGGGACCTTCAAGAAGGCGTGCGCCCGCGCCAACCAGGACATGGGGTGGCTCGACGCCGCGGTGGCCGGCGCCATCGGCCGCGCCGCCGACGAGGTGATCGCCGGGACGCTCGACGCCGAGTTCGTCCTCGACATCTTCCAGACGGGGAGCGGCACCTCGAGCAACATGAACGCCAACGAGGTGATCGCCTCCCGCGCCTCGGCGATCCTGGGGGCGAAGGTGCACCCCAACGACCACGTCAACATGGGGCAGAGCTCCAACGACGTGATCCCCACCGCCATGCACGTCTCCGCGCGCGTGGCCATCCACGAGGACCTGGTCCCCGCCCTGGAGCGCCTCCGCGACGCGCTCGCCGCCAAGGCCGCCGAGTTCGACGACGTGGTCAAGAGCGGGCGGACGCACCTGATGGACGCCACCCCCGTGCGCCTGGGCCAGGAGTTCGGCGGCTACGCGAGCCAGCTCGACCACGGGATCCGCCGCCTCCGCAACGCCTCCGAGGAGCTGGCCGAGCTGGCGCTGGGCGGCACCGCCGTGGGGACGGGGACCAACGCGCACCCCGACTTCCCCCCGAAGGCCATCGCCTACATCAGCCAGGACACGGGGCTCCACTTCCGCGAGGCCGAGAACCACTTCGAGGCCCAGGGCGCCAAGGACGCCTACGTCAGCGCCTCGGGCGCCCTCAACACCCTGGCGGTGTCGCTGATGAAGATCGCCAACGACGTCCGCTGGCTGGCGAGCGGGCCGACGTCGGGGCTCGCCGAGATCTCGCTCCCCGCCGTCCAGCCGGGCTCCTCCATCATGCCGGGGAAGGTGAACCCGGTGATGAGCGAGGCGATGATGATGGTGTGCGCCCAGGTGATGGGGAACCACGTCACCGTCACCGTCGGCGGCCAGCACGGCAACTTCGAGCTGAACGTGATGATGCCGGTGATGGCCAACGCCCTCCTCCAGTCGGTCGCCATCCTCGCCCACGCCTGCGACGCCTTCCGGAGCAGGGCGGTCGAGGGAATCGGCGCCAACCGCGAGCGCTGCCGCGAGCTCCTGGAGAAGAACCCCAGCATCGCCACCGCGCTGAACGCCTACATCGGCTACGACGAGGCGGCCGCCGTGGCCAAGGAGTCGGCGAAGAACTTCGAGTCGGTGCGCGACGTGGTGAAGCGCCGCGGCCTCCTCTCCGACGCGCAGCTGGAGGAGGTGATGAACGTCCGCGGGATGACCGAGCCCGGGATCCCCGGCGGCGGCGCCCCCGGCGGCGGCGCGGGGTGAGGCGGACGGCTCCGCTCCGCTGATTCGCGGATGACGAAAGAGGGGAGGACCGGCGACGGAGCCGGTCCTCCCCTTCGTCTTCCGCGTCACGATTCTCCGAAGACGGTTGTGCGGACGGGAGCCAGGCCGTAGTATGTGATACACTGCATCGTAGCAGAAACCGCCCGGCGGCCCCGCGCTTTCGCTCCTTCCTCGCCGCCGCGGAAACGCTCCCCGCTCCCTTCCTCCCTTCGCGCGAGGTCCGGCGAACCGGCCGGGAGGCGCAGTCCCGCTGCACGACCCCGCAGGTCCTTCATCCACCCCACCCTGGAGGACGCGTGAACCGCACCCGCATCGCGGCGGTGCTGCTGGCGCTGGCCCTGGCCGACACCTCGGCCGCCCTCGCCCAGCAGCACCCCCTCGTCACCTCGCCCCGCGCGCGCCGCCTGGCGACCGCGCCGGCCGCCGCGCG
>DATACF010000806.1:0-3398 GCA_036259235.1 Longimicrobium sp.
CTCCGGCTCCCGGCGCCCTTGTCGAGGAGCGAGGCCACCAGCTGCGCCAGCCCCTCCTTCCCGGCGCCCTTGTCGAGGACCGCGCCCTCCCGGTGCTGAACCTCGACCTCTACGTCCGCTCGGGCACCGCCGCCGACCCCGCCGGGAAGGAGGGGCTGGCGCAGCTGGTGGCCTCGCTCCTCGACAAGGGCGCCGGGAGCCGGAGCGCCGTCCAGATCGCCGAGACCGTCGAGGGCGTCGGCGGGAGCATCGGCGCCTCGGCCTCGGCCGACTACACCACCGTCTCGGTCGAAGTCCTCTCCGACCAGCGCCCGCTCGCCTTCTCGCTCCTCTCCGACGTGGCGCTGAAGCCCACCTTCCCCGAGCGGGAGGTGGAGACGGCGCGGACGCAGACGCTCTCGGGCTTGCGCGTGGCCCTCGGCCAGCCCGGCGTGGTGGCCGCGCGGATGCTGAGCCGCCAGCTCTACGGCGAGCGCCACCCGTACGGCACCGCGCCGGTGCCGGCCACCGTGCAGGCCATCCGCCGCGCCGACCTCACGGCCTTCCACCGGACGCACTTCGTCCCCCGCAACGCCGTCCTGGTCGTCTCGGGCGACATCACCGTCGAGGAGGCCGAGGCACTGGCCCGCCGCCACTTCGGGAGCTGGAGCGGGGGCGCGGCCCCGGCCGACGCCTTCCCGCGGGCGCCCGCGCGGAGCGCCGCCGGGGTGTACCTGGTGCACCGCCCCGGCTCCGTGCAGTCGACGCTCTCGGTCGGCAACCCGGGGCTCACCCCCGCGTCGCCCGACTACTACGCCGTGCAGGTCCTCAACATGGTGCTGGGGAACGCCGGCGACTCGCGGCTGGAGAAGATCCTCCGCGCCGAGCACGGGTGGACGTACTCGGCCCGCTCCTCCTTCAACCGCCCGCTGGGCGGCGGGATCTTCCAGGCCGGCGCCGAGGTCCGCACCGAGGTCACCGACAGCGCCCTCGCCGAGCTGATGGTGCAGCTCCGCCGCATCCGCGACGAGGCGCCCACCCCCGAGGAGATGGAGTTCGCCAAGGGGTACCTCGTCGCCTCCTTCCCCAACCGCTTCGAGACCCCCGGGCAGGTGGGCGAGCAGATCGCCACCGTCCTCCTCCTCGACGTCCCCGTCACCCAGCTCCGCGAGTACCAGGCGGGGATCGCCGCGGTGACGGCCGAGGACGTCCAGCGGGTGGCGCGGCAGTACGTCCACCCCGACCAGGCCGCCATCGTCGTCGTCGGCGACGCCGGGCGGATCCTCGACAAGGTCGAGCGGATCGCCCCCGTGCAGCTCTTCGACCTCGAGGGGAAGCCGCTCGACCGCGCGTCGCTGGTGGCGCGGGCCTCCACCGAGCGCTTCGACGGGACGCGGCTCCGGCCGGGGACCTTCACCTACGCGGTGAAGTTCCAGGGGAACGCGGTGGGGAACGCCACCTACACCCTCGTCCGCGACGGCGCGGCGTGGGTCGACACCGGGGCGATGCAGCTGGGGCCGGTGAACCAGCGCTCCGAGACCCGCTTCGACGACGCGCTGATGACCTCGCTCTCGAAGCAGTCGGCGCAGCTCCCGGGGGCCACCACCGAGGTGGAGCTCCGGCTGGAGGGGAACCGGGTGAAGGGGTTCGCCAGGCTCCCCGCGCAGATGGGGGGCGACAAGACCTTCGACACCGAGGTCGTGGCGGGGACGCGCCTCCCCGGCGCCGACGCGGCGATCCTCTCGGTGGCCGACCTGGCCGAGGGGAAGAGCTTCACCGTCCCCTTCTTCAACGGGACCACGGGGGCGGTCGACAACCAGACCTTCCGCGTCGTCGGCGTCGAGACGGTGACGGTGCCCGCGGGGACCTTCGAGACCTTCCGCGTCGAGGCCACCGGCGGCGAGCAGGCGTCCACCAGCTGGGTGCGCCGCGAGCTGCCGCACGTCACGGTGAAGCAGGAGTTCAAGGGACAGCCCGTCGTCTTCGAGCTGCAGTCTTTGCAGCAGTGACGGCGGTCGGCTGAGGGTCGTCGCTGGTGGTGTGCGCGAAGCCCCTCCTCCGTTTTCCGGGGGAGGGGCTTCGTGCGTTTCCTCTGGTCTTGCCGCTGGGCACTGGGCACTCGGAACTGCGAACTACGGACTTGGGCATGTCCCTCCGCTGCGCTCCGGGCCGGGCTGCGGGCGCCGTAGGAAACGATCCTACCGTTTCCAACGGCGCGAAGACTCTGGCGGACTCCACGCGCTCCGCCGCGTCTCCGCCGATCGCGATCCCCTTCGCATTCCCCCCCGCCAGGGTCTTCGCCCTTCGGGCCCGCATCCCTCATGCAACGGCGCGAACTGCTGAACTTCGCTCCCGTTTCTCACGGGCTTTCGTCGCATTCCGACAGCCCCGCGCCGCCCTCCCCGGCCCCTCCCCCGAACACGACGAAGCCCCCCTCCCGGACCTCGGGAGAGGGGCTTCGCGGATTCCGCGGTGCGCGTTCCGTGGTGCCTACCGCGCGGTCACCCGCGCCTTACCGGTGCCGGATGCCCATCTGGCGGTGCCACTCGTCGTGGCGGGCCTTGCACTGGGTGCGCACCTGGATCTGGTAGCGCAGGTTGGTCGGGTTGCGCAGCGACTGCTCGCGGCACTGCCGGTCGTGCGAGGCGTGGAAGGCGCGGTGGCGCTGGTCGTAGCTCCCCAGCCGGCTGTTGTCGTAGCGGCGGTCGCGGCTGTAGCGGTCGTCGTAGCGCCGGTCGCGGTCGCGGTCGTAGCGGTCGTCGTAGCGCCGGCCGTTCCGCGAGTAGCCGCAGTTCTCCGGCGTGTTGTGCGGGTTGCCGCGCCCCCGGCACCACCCCGGCGGCACCTTGCGCCCGTCGCGGCGCACCAGCCGGCCGTTCCGGTCGCGGTACCACTCGTCCTGCGTCCGGTCGCGCCGGTCGTCCCAGCGGTCGTCGTCGTCGCGGTCGCGCTCGCGGAGCTCCTGGCGGGCACGCTCCTGCTGCTTCCCGCGCCCGTTCCCCTGCGCCTCCGCCGGCGCCGACGCCAGCGCCACGGCCAGGAAGGGGGCGAGGAGGAGGCTCAGTCGGGTTGTCTTCATTGTCCTGTTACTCCGTTTCCGGGAAACTGCTACCGCATTCGGCCCATAGGACGAGCAAGGGCCGGGCCAAGTCACCCTCCCACAATCTTCTAGGCTCCGCGCCGCCTTTCATCTGTTTCCCCCACCGGCCCGCGCGGGCGGCCGTCCTCCCGGGCGGACGCCCCCGTCCGGCGGGGGGACACTCGCGGAGGACGCCCGGAAACGGCGCCGCGGCTTTGTCTACTGGATTTCCCGAACGGACGTCCGCCCTTGCTGGGGCCGCGCCGGGGGGCTTACAATGCTGAGATTTCAGCAGCTTCGACATCCCTTCCCCCTCCAGGAAGAAGGAGCCCCATCCATG
>DATACF010000807.1:0-3951 GCA_036259235.1 Longimicrobium sp.
GCCGACACCGTGGCGTCCGGCACCCCCGCGGCGGTCCCGGGGAGCGACCGCGAGATGGTCCTCGCCCTCCCCGCCGCGCTCCCCGACGGCGACTACCGTGTGGAGTGGCGCGCCCCCGGCGCCGACGGCCACGTCATCCGCGGCGACTTCGCCTTCACCGTCGCGGGCGCCGGCCTCGCCGCGGCGACGACCGATTCGGCCTCGTCCGGCACGACCGCGCCCGACTCCGCCGCCGCCGCGCCGCCCGCCCCGGCGGGGACGGTGGGGCCGGCCACGGTGCCGCCCGCGCCGGTGGTGGACGCGCAGGAAGAGACGCACTCCGACGCCGCGCGGCCGCTGGCGGTCCTCATCCGCTGGGGGGGCTTCCTGGCGCTCCTGGGGATGATCGGCGCGGTGGCCTTCCGCTACGCCGTGCTGGGGCGGATGGAGCGCGACGGCGACCTGGGCGGGGTGGCCGACCGCGCCACCGACGGGGCGTGGTACCTGGCCTTCGTGGCGGCGGCGCTCTCGGGGCTCACGCTGGCGCTGCGGCTCTGGGCGCAGTCGGCGGCGCTCCACGGCGGCGCGGCGTTCGAGGGCGAGCGGATCTCGGCGCTCCTCTTCGGGACGCTGTGGGGGATGGCGTGGGTCCTCCAGGCGGTGGCCACCGTCGCCTTCGTGGTGGGGCTGGCGGTGGCGCGGGCGCCGCACGGGCGCTCGGTGGGGTGGATGGGCGCGGGGGTGAGCGCCCTCCTCCTGGCCACCGTCCCCGCGCTCTCGGGCCACGCGGCGGCGGTGGAGGCGCGCGCGGGGCTCGCCATCCTCACCGACACCCTCCACGTCCTGGGCGCCGGGGTGTGGCTGGGGACGCTGACGATGGTCCTGTTGGCCGGCCTCCCCGCCACCCTCCCCGTCGTCGAGGCGGGGCGGGGGCGCGCGGTCTCGGCGCTGCTGGGGAGCTTCTCGCCGGTGGCGCTGGCCGGGGCGGCGGTGGCGGGGGTGACGGGCGTCCTCAGCTCCCTCTTCCACGTCTCCACCGCCGCCGAGCTCGTCGGCACCACCTACGGGCGGATGCTCCTCGTCAAGCTGGGGCTCCTGGTGGTCGTCGCCGCGCTGGGCCTCTACAACTGGCGCGTCGTCGTCCCCCGCCTCGAGGCCGCCGAGGGCGCTCGGGCGCTCCGGCGCTCGGCGGGGCTGGAGATCGCCTTCGGCCTCGTCGTCGTCCTCGTCACCGCCACCCTCGTCGCCCTCCCCACCCCCGGCGGCGGGTAAGGCTCCGAAAAAGATCAGGCTCTCACAGGGGGCACAGGGGACACAGGGGAGATCGGTCGCCACGCCGTTCTCCCCTGTGTCCTCTGTGCCCCCTGTGAGAGATTTCGCTTTTGATCCTTCCCGCGCGCGAGAATTGCGGATCGGCGCATCGTCGTCCGCCCCGTCCACCGCGACGCGCATCCCCACATGCTCCATCGACGCCCCGCCGCGACGGCGCTCGCCGCCGTGCTCACGCTCGCCGCCGCCCCGCCTGCGACGGCGCAGGAGACGGCGCGCGACACGGTGCCCATCGACACCGTCACCGCCGTCCTCCGCCTCCCCGTCCCCGCGCTCCGGGCGCCGTACGCCGTGAGCACGAACGGCGGCGAGGCGATGCGTCGCGCGAAGCCGGGGCTGGCGCTCGACGAGGCGCTGGCGGCGATCCCCGGCGTGCAGGTGGAGAACCGCTACAGCTACGCGCTGGGCGAGCGGATCTCGGTGCGGGGCTTCGGGGCGCGGGCGCAGTTCGGCGTCCGCGGCGTGCGCGTCCTGGTCGACGGGCTCCCGGCCACGCTCCCGGACGGGCAGACCACGCTCAACCACGTGGACGTCGGCTCGCTGGAGCGCGCCGAGGTGATCCGCGGGCCGGCGTCCGCCCTCTACGGCAACGCCTCGGGCGGGGTCGTCCGCCTCTCCACCCTCCCGCCTCCCCCCGTCCCGCTGGCGCCCGAGTACCGCGTCACCGCCGGGAGCCACGGGCTGCTGCGGATGCAGACGCAGGCGGCGGGGGAGGGCGGAGGCGTGGCATATCGCGCCTCCTTCACCCGGCTGGCGTACGACGGCTTCCGCGACCACGCCGACGCGCGGAACTCACTCCTGGGCGCCACGCTGGCCTGGGGCGCCGCGGGCGGGCGGGCGCGGCTCTCCTTCAGCGCGGTCGACTACGACGCCCGCAACCCCGGCGCCCTCTCCGACTCGCTCCTCCGCGCCGACCGCACGGCGGCGGTGGCGCGCAACGTCACCCAGCGGACGGGCGAGCGGGGGCGCCAGGGGCAGCTCGGCGTCGTCTGGGAGCGCCCCGTCGCTTCCGGCGCTCTCGAAGTGACGGCGCACTTCCTGGCGCGCGGGATCGAGAACCCCATCCCCGTCAGCTACATCGACCTCGACCGCCGGGTGGCGGGGCTCCGCGCGGCGCTCACGGGCGCGCGCGGGACGTTCCGCTGGAGCGCGGGGGGCGAGGCCGAGGGGCAGCGCGACGACCGGCGGAACCACGTCAACGAGGAGGGGCGCCGCGGCGCGCTCACCCTCGACCAGCGCGAGCGGGTCACCGCGCTGGCGGCCTTCGCGGAAGGGTCGGCGTCGCTGGGGCGATTCGACGTGCTGGGGGCGCTCCGCTACGACCGCTTCCGCTTCGCCGCCCGCGACCGCCGGGTGACGGACACGGACCCGGACGACTCCGGCGCGCGGACGATGGACGCCTGGAGCCCCACCCTCGGCCTCTCCGGGGCGATAGCGCGCGAGTGGAGGGTGTACGCGAACGTCTCCACCGCCTTCGAGACGCCGACGACGACGGAGCTGGCCAACCGGCCGGAGGGCGCGGGGGGCTTCAACCCGGCGCTGGAGCCGCAGCGGACGCGCTCGCTGGAGGCGGGGACGAAGGGGAGGATCGGCCCCGCGTCGGTCGAGCTCGCCGCCTACCGGGCGCGGGTCCGCGACGCGCTCGTCCCCTTCGAGGTCGAGGGCGCGCCCGGCCGGCAGTTCTTCCGCAACGCGGGGTCGGCGCTCCATCGCGGCGCCGAGGCGAGCGCGGCCGTCACCCCCTTCGCGGGGACGACGGCGCGCCTGGCCTACACCTACATCGACGCTCGCTTCGGCCGCTACCTCCTGGCCGACTCCACGGACCTGTCGGGGAACCGCGTCCCGGGGATCGCGCCGCACCGCCTCGAGGGCACGCTCTTCGTCTCCGACCCGCGCGGCCCCTTCGCGGGAGTCGACGCGCGCTACTCCTCCTCCATCCCCGTGCAGGACATCGACGCCGAGGGGCGCTTCCGCTCCCCCGCCTACACCCGCGTCGACGCGCGCGCCGGCTGGCGGAGCCTGCGTCTCGGGCGGCTGCGCGCGAGCCCGTCCGTCGGCGTCACGAACCTCTTCGACGTCGCCTACAACGCCTCCGTCGTCGTCAACGCGTTCGGCGGGCGCTTCTACGAGCCGGGGCCGGGGCGCGCGGTCCACCTCGGCCTCGACCTCGGCGTCTCCGCCGGCGAGCGGTAAGCGGCGACGGCGGTGTCACGAGGGATCCGGCCCCGCGCCTCCGTCCGAGGTGCGGGGCCGGTCCGCGTGGTGTCAGTAGCAGAGGACGTTGCGGGTGTACGGGCACTCCGGGCAGGTGTGCGGGAGCCCGGTCGGCCCGAACGGCGTCGTCCCGGCCTCCTCCGCGATCAGGTTCGGGACGGGGAACGACTCCACGCGCAGGTGCTCCGGCTTCAGCTGCAGCTTCTTCATCTTCGTCCCTCCTTGGCGATTCCGCCGCCGCGATCTCGCCGGCTTCCCTCGTGAAGCGGGTCTCGCGGCGCGGTCTCGCCCCTGCGTCAATCTCTATGCCAATAAATCACTTACGCGATGTCGGCACCGAGCGCTGGGGCCCGGGGACAGCGCATGGCCGTCATCCCCCAAAACGGTCTCACGCAGAGGAGCAGAGTCAGCAGAGAAATCCCTCTGCTG
>DATACF010000808.1:0-1521 GCA_036259235.1 Longimicrobium sp.
CCTGGCGCTGCGCGGGGTTCAGGGCCGCCTGCACCGCCGCCACGGCCTCGCGGTTGTTGGCCGCCACCCGCTCGAGGCCGGGGAGGACGGCGTCGCGCTGCTCGCGCTCGCGCGGGGGGCGCACGGGCCCGCCCGCCCGGCTCCCGGTGATGGCGCGGAGCGAGTCGGCCAGCGGCCGGTTCCGCTCCTGCAGCGCCTGGGCGATGGAGTCGAGCGCCACCACCTGCTCGGTGCTCAGGCCGAGCCGCTCGCGCTCGCCCAGGAGGGCGTAGATGGAGGGCCCCTGCGTGCCGCGCCAGGCGGCGCCGAGCGGCCCGTCGCGCGGGCCCGGGTTGGGCGCGCAGGCGGCCGCGGCGAAGAGAGCGGTGAGGAGGACGGTGCGCTTCATCGGTGGCGTCCAGGCTCGGGGGGGGAATCTTCCCCGTTACAACGTGCGAGGGGCGGGAGTATAGACACCACGGCCGCCCCGGAGTTGCGCCCTCCCCCACACCGCCCGATCTTCCCCCCAGATTCCCGTCCCCCAAGGGACCGGCCGTCCCCCTCGACGCCGACACGACCGCCGTGCGCCGCCTCGCCCCGCTCCTCCTCGCCCTCATCGCCGTGACGAGCACCGCCGACGCGCAGACCGAGGCGCCCCGCCCCCGCGCCCGCGAGGCCGGCGTGGTGGTGGGCGTCTTCGCGCCCGGGCCGCTGAACGCCATCACCGACGTGGCCGGCGTCCGCGTGGGCCAGGCCACCGTCCGCGAGGGCGACTCCGTCCGCACGGGGGTGACGGCCGTCCTCCCCCACGGCGGCGACCTCTTCCACGAGCGCGTCCCGGCGGCCGTGGTGGTCGGCAACGGCTTCGGGAAGCTCCTGGGCGTCACGCAGCTGCGCGAGCTGGGCGAGCTGGAGACCCCCGTCCTCCTCACCTGCACCCTCTGCGTCTGGACGGCGGCCGACGCCATGGCCGGGTGGCTCCTCCGCCGCCCGGGGATGGAGGAGGTGCGCTCCCTCAACCCCGTCGTCGGCGAGACCAACGACGGGACGCTGAACGACATCCGCGCCCGGCCCCTCCGCCCCGAGCACGTCGTCCGCGCGCTGGAGACGGCGTCGGAGGGGCCGGTGGAGGAGGGCGCGGTGGGCGCGGGGACGGGGACGGTGGCGTTCGGGTGGAAGGGGGGGATCGGCACCGCCTCGCGGCGTCTCCCGGCGGGCGCGGGCGGGTGGACGGTGGGCGTCCTGGTGCAGACCAACTACGGCGGCGTGCTGACGATCAACGGCGCGCCGGTGGGGCGCGAGCTGGGCCGCCACGCCTTCCAGCGCGAGCTCGAGGCGGCGGCGGGCGGGCGCGACCGGGGCGACGGGAGCGTGATGATCGTCGTGGCCACCGACGCCCCGCTCGACGCGCGCAACCTGGAGCGGCTGGCGGCGCGGGCCCTCACCGGGCTGGCGCGTACGGGCTCGTCCATGACCAACGGCTCGGGCGACTACGTGATCGCGTTCTCCACGCACCCGCAGGTGCGCCGCCACCGGGGCGCC
>DATACF010000809.1:0-1944 GCA_036259235.1 Longimicrobium sp.
GCCCGCGCCCGCAGCCGCGCGAGGCTCACCACCCCCACGAACACCGGCGGCGCCGCGGCGGCCGCGGCGAGCGCGTACAGCCCCTGCCCCGCCGCCAGGAGCCCGATCACCAGCACCACGTTGAGCCCCACCTGCGCCACCGACATCACCCCCGCGAAGCCCACGTCCTGGAGGCCCATCAGCGCCGCGTAGAAGGTGCGGAGGGGAAAGCCCAGCGCCATCCCCGCCACCGTCAGCGCCAGCGGCCCCGCCACCACCGCCCGCTGCGCCTCGGAGAGCCCCGCCGCCGCCGGGGCGAAGCGGACCAGCGCCAGCGCCAGCGCCGCGAAGACGACGCCCGCGAGACACGCGAACGCGAAGGCCGCGGCCACCAGGTCGCGCATGTGCGCGCGGTCGCCGCGGCCGTCCGCCTCCGCCACCAGCCAGGGGAGGACCCCCACCACCCCCAGCTCCACCATCGCCGAGTACGCCAGGAGCTCGCCGAAGGCCAGCCACACCCCATACGCCTCCGTCCCCACCCGCGCCAGCACGAAGGGCACCAGCACGATCCCCGACACCAGCGCCAGGCCGAACTGGAGGTAGCCGTAGACGGCGGCGATCCCCGCCCGGCGCGTCCGGCTCACCCGCCGCGCGCCTTCCCCGCCGCGTGGCGGGCCATCTGCGCGAAGGTGGCCGCCCACCCCGCCGGCGTCGCCTTCCGCGTCCACGTCTCGCGCCTCCGGTCCTGGTCGCGGCGGACCGCGGCGCCCCAGCGCTCCCAGAAGAGGCGCGCGTTGCGGAGGGCGAAGGCCTGGTGGCGCTCCGAGGGGGTGCGCGAGAGGGTGGAGGAGAGGGCGTGCGTGTACGCCCCGTCGCGCTCGTAGCCGTGCGTGGCCACCTTCCACCCCGCCTCGCGGATGCGGTACGCCAGGTCCGACTCGTCCCACTCGGTGGGGCGGAAGGCCTCGTCCAGCGGGCCGACCTTCTCCACGCAGGCGCGGCGGACCACCCAGGGGCGCATCACCCCGTCCACCTCCTGGAGGCGGAGCCAGTTGAGGGGCGGCGGGCCCACCGTGCTCTGCATCCGGCGCCAGTCGACGCTGTCGTGCCACGTCTCCATCGGCGCGTCGACGTGCGCGAAGGTGAGGCCGCGCGAGAGGGCGAGGAGGCCGATCTCGGGGTACGCCGCGAAGGTACGCAGGAGCTCGGGGACCATCCACCCGCCCCGCAGCGTCATGTCGTCGTGCCAGCTGAGGACGAGGGGGGCGCGGGCTTCCCTCAGCCCCCGGTTGGTGCACATCAGCTCGTGGACGTCGTCCTCGTGCACCCAGCGGAGGTGGCGCTTCCCCCAGTCGGTTTGGGCCTGCTCCGCGAGGAAGTCCGGGGTGCCGTCGGTGCAGCCGTCCTCGACGACGATCAGCTCCACCGGCGCGCCGTCGGCGTGGCGGCGCCAGCCGTCGAGGCAGTCGCGCAGCAGCGGCAGGTTGTCGTGCGTGGCGATGACGACGGAAAGGGCGGGCTCGGTCAACGGCGTGGCGGCTCGTGGTGGGAGGAGTGGCGGATCGGGCTTACGGGCGCGCTTCGGCGGGCCGGGTGCTGGGCACTGGGAACCGCGAACTACGGCTCTGGGCATGTCCCTCCGCTGTGCTCCGGGCCGGGCTGCGGGCCGCGTAGGAAACGATACCACCGTTTCCAACGCGGCGAAGCCCCTGGCGGACTCCGCGCTCGCCCCGTCGACGGCGCGGATCGCGATCCCCTGCGCATTCCCCCCCGCCAGGGTCTTCGCCCTCCGGGCCCGCATCCCTCATGCAACGGCGCTTCAACGGCGAAACTTCGATCCGGCTCGACGGGCTATCGTCGCATGCCTCGGCCTCCCACACCGGACCGTCAAGTGCCCATCTCCCCCTCTCCCAGGGGTTGGGAGAGGGGGCCGGGGGGTGAGGGCCGACGATGCCGGCGCCGCAC
>DATACF010000810.1:0-4013 GCA_036259235.1 Longimicrobium sp.
GGTTCGTCGGGGCGCTGCACTCGGGGGTGCACGAGGTGATGACGTCGCCCTGCGAGGGCGCGCCCACCTTCACGACCAGGAGTTTCCCATGAAGCTGAACCTCGAAGCGCTCGCCGTCTCCTCGTTCGACGTGGGCGCGCCCTCGCAGGGCGACGTCATCACCTCGTGCACCCCCGAGTGCAACGCCCCGACGAACCCGTACACCATCCTGCAGCCGCAGCAGGACACCGTCCTGATGTGATCGTCCCCGGAGGTCCGGCGGGCGCCCCGCGCTCGCCGAACCTCCGTCTCTTCCCCCAAGCCCGGACCGCCATCCCCATGAAGCTCAAGATCGAGACGCTCGCGGTGACCTCGTTCGACGTCGGCGCCCCCGCGCAGGTCGACGAGTGGAGCTCGTGCTTCCCCGACTGCGCCCAGACCGACACGTTCGTCTTCCAGCAGGACACCGTCCTGGTGTGACCGACCCCGGAGGTCGGCGGGCGGCATCGAAGGAAAAGAAGGAAGGGAGAGCGCGGAAGCCGCGCTCTCCCTTCCTTCTTTTCCGGGAAGAGGCGCGTGCGCCTCACTCCCCGACGGCGGCCACCCCCTCGCGCGCCTTCGCGGCGCCCTCGCGGTCGAAGCGGTCGACGGCGGCGGACAGGGGGGCGGGCGGGTCGAAGAGCTTCGCGCGTCCCGCCGTCTCGCGCTCGAAGCCGGCGGCCACGGCGTCGTAGTTCGACCCCGGGTGCCAGAGGATCCAGTCGTCGAGCCCCAGGTCGTAGACGGCGCGGAGCTGCGCGCGGAGCTGCTCGGGGCCGTACGGGTAGCCGCGGTCGTTCCAGGTGGCGGTGAACGCCTGGAGCCAGGGGACGATCCGCGCCGGCTCCACCCCCGCCTCCGCCAGCCGTCGGTTGCGGATCACCCCCATCCCCACCGAGCGGAAGACCGTCTCGTACGGCATCCGGTTGGGGCGCGGGACCCCCGCCAGGTGCGTGGGGAAGTAGTGCGACGGGTAGACCATCGGGAGGACGTGGTCGATCCGCGACGAGATCCGCTCCCACTGCTGGCCGATCCCCACGTCGGTGGCCTCGTTCATCGAGAGCCCGAAGAGGTCGGCCGTCACCGTGGCCCCCAGCGGCCGCAGCCGCCGCCCCGCCTCCTCCAGGAAGCCGGCGATCGCCGCGGTGCGGTCGGCCGCCGTGTCGGCCTCGGGGTGCACCTGGCGGGGGAGGCTCCGGTACGCCTCGGGGAAGCGGACGTAGTCGAACTGCACCTCGCGGAACCCCGCCCGCACCGCCTCCTCGGCGATGTCGAGGTTGTAGTCCCACACCTCGCGGTCCCAGGGGCTCACCCAGGTGTTCCCCACCTTGTCGCGCCAGAGCCCGCCGTCCGGCGTCTGGATCGACCACGCGGGGCGCGCCTTCGAGAGGCGCGGGTCCTTGAAGACGACGACGCGGGCGATGGGGTGGATCCCGTGCGCCTCCAGCGTGTCCACCAGCGCCGCCAGGTCGCGGATGGGGATGCTCCGCTCGTGCGCCACCTCGCGGGCCAGCGGGAGCGCGCTCCGGTAGCGGACTCCGTCCTCGTCCTTGACGTCGACGACGAAGGCATTGATCTCGGTGGAGTCGGCCAGCGCCAGGAGCTTCGCCCGGCGCCGCGGGTCGCCCATGACGTACGCGTTGGTGTAGAGGCCGCGGATGATCGGCGGCATCGCGTCGCGCGGGCGGACGGGCTTGGGCTGGGGCGCCGCCTCCACGGCCTGGGGCGGCTGCGCCCCGGCGGGCGCGGGCGCGAACGACTGGGCCAGGGAGACCGGCGAGGCCTGCCGGGGGCGGAGCTCGGCGTCGCCGCACGCGGCGGCGGCCAGGGCGATGGCGACGCACAGCGGCGCCCGTGGGTGGAACGGGAGAGCGCGCACGACTGCACCTGCGGTTTTGCTGCGGAAACGCTTGCGGACGGGGGCGGCCGGGGTGGGCGGTCCGGGTCCGGGGGACGGCTGAAAATTCCGGACGCGAAATCGGTGCCGCCGGGAACGTCCGGCGCGGGGCTTCCGGAGCGCCGCGCGGTTTCGGCGCGGGCGCGCGGACGCTATCTTCCCGCGCACCTTGCACCTGCCTTCCTGGAACCGCGAACGGAGCGTCGGACGGCCTTGGACCCGAATCGCATCCTCATTCTCGACTTTGGCTCGCAGTTCACCCAGCTCATCGCCCGCCGCATCCGCGAGGAGCGCGTCTACTGCGAGATCCACCCCCCCACCCGGTCGCTGGAGTGGATCCGCGACTGGGCGCCGAAGGGGATCGTCCTTTCCGGCGGGCCGTCCTCCGTCTACGGCGAGGACGTCCCCACCGCCGACCCCGGGCTCCTCCGGATGGGGATCCCCGTCCTGGGCGTCTGCTACGGGATGCAGCTGATCACCTTCCTGGAGGGCGGCACCGTCGAGCGCGGCCGCCGCGAGTACGGCCGGGCGCACGTCAAGGTCGAGGAGCCCACCGGGATCTTCGCCGGCTTCGCGGCGGGCGAGCGGACGCAGGTGTGGATGAGCCACGGCGACCACGTCGTGGCGCCGCCCCCGGGGTACCGCCGCCTCGCCAGCACCGAGGGGCTCCCGTGGGCCGCCTTCGTCGCGGAAGACCGGCCGGTGTACGGGGTGCAGTTCCACGTCGAGGTGGCGCACACCGTCCGCGGCGGCGACATCGTCTCCAACTTCGTCTTCGGCGTCTGCGGCTGCCAGCCGACGTGGACGGCGGGGTCGTACATCGACGCCGAGCTGGAGAAGATCCGCGCGCAGGTGGGGGATGCGCAGGCCGTCTGCGGGCTCTCGGGCGGGGTCGACTCGTCGGTGGCCGCCGCGCTGGTGCACCGCGCCATCGGCGACCGGCTGACGTGCATCTTCGTCGACACCGGGCTGCTGCGGCAGGGCGAGCGCGAGAGCGTGGAGCGGACCTTCCGCCAGCACATGGGGATCAAGCTGGAGGTGATCGACGCCTCGCGCCTCTTCCTCGATCGGCTGGCGGGGGTCGAGGACCCCGAGCAGAAGCGGAAGATCATCGGCCACACCTTCATCGACGTCTTCGAGGAGGCGGCGGCGCGGATCGGGCACGACGCCAACTTCCTGGTGCAGGGGACGCTCTACCCCGACGTCATCGAGTCGCTGTCGGTGAAGGGCCCCTCGGCCACCATCAAGACGCACCACAACGTGGGCGGGCTCAAGGAGGAGATGCGCTTCGCCCTCGTCGAGCCCCTCCGCGAGCTCTTCAAGGACGAGGTGCGGCAGGTGGGGCGCGAGCTGGGGCTCCCCGAGGAGATGGTGGGGCGCCACCCCTTCCCCGGCCCCGGCCTCGCCATCCGCGTCCTGGGCGCGGTGCACGAGCAGGCGCTCTCCGTCCTCCGCCAGGCCGACGTCATCTACCTGGAGGAGATCCGCGCGGCGGGGCTCTACGACGACATCTGGCAGGCCTTCGCCGTCCTCCTCCCGGTGCGGTCGGTGGGCGTGATGGGCGACGAGCGCACCTACGAGAACGTCTGCGCCCTCCGCGCCGTCACCAGCCGCGACGGGATGACGGCCGACTGGTACCCGTTCCCCCACGAGGTTCTGGCCCGGATCTCCACGCGGATCATCAACGAGGTCACCGGGATCAACCGCGTCTGCTACGACATCTCCTCCAAGCCCCCGGCGACGATCGAGTGGGAGTAGCAGTGCGTGAGTGCGTGAGTGCGTGAGTGCGAGGGCGGACGGTGCGAAACCGCCCGCCCTCGCGCGCAAACGCTCGCGTGCAGTCCGCGCAGGCGGACTTCGTGCTTTTCCAGCCGCGGTTTCAATTCAACCGCCTGGGCGGGACCGGCCTCACGCCGTCGCCCGCTATTCGAACGAATGCTCGCGTGGGAGTCCGCGCAGGCGCAATACCGTTTATCTAAGCACCAGGATAGCCGGTGGGGCCACCTTGGTGGACTGCTCACTTCGTCGCCGGACGGGGTAACGGCTCTGTTTTCGCTTGACGCCGCGCTTAACACTCCGCAGACGCCGCGGCCCGACG
>DATACF010000811.1:0-3680 GCA_036259235.1 Longimicrobium sp.
TGGGGAAGCTCGCGGGCGGGGAGGGTGGAGCGGACGGGTCGGGAGCGGCTGAAGTCTACGCGAACGGCGGGCGGATGTCGATGGGGGCGCCCCTCGGCCGCGTACCCGGAAGACGGGCGAGGGCCCCGCCGCGGGCGACGCGGCGGGGCCCTCCGGCCGTCTCCCTCCCGGTCTGCCGGGCGCCGCCCGTCAGGGCGCGCGGGTCAGGCGGAAGGAGGAGGGGCCGTTCTCCATCCCGTTCCAGCACCACCCCGCGCCGCCGCCCTCGTAGCGCGCCGGGTTCCCGGTGCGGGTGGCGACCCAGCGCGCCTGCAGGTTGGCGGGGGTGACGGCCCCGGTGACGGTGTGGAGCCCGCCCGGGTACTGCCAGGCGCGGCGGAGCTGCCCGGCCCACGGTCCCGGCGTCCCCGGGTCGAAGGCGACCAACCGCCGCGGCGCCCCCGTGGCGTTGGTCTGCACCTGCCCGTCGGCCCACCAGAGGGTGAAGCCCAGCCGCCCGTGGAACTCGGCCTGGTACGAGGCCACCCCGTGCGAGGCGAGGAAGCCGGTCTCGAAGGCGCCGGTGTAGCGCACCGAGTCGACGGCGAGCGTCATCCGGATGCTGTCCACGCCGGCCCAGTCGACGGTGCCGCCCGGCTGGCGCACCAGGAGGCGCCCGGCGCGGCAGGTCCAGGCGGCGCTCCACCGCCCGGCCAGCGAGTGGAGCGAGAGGACGTGGAGGGTGTCGGTGCGGGCGGCGGCCGGGTAGATGCGCCCGATCCCCTCGGCGGCGGCGTCGTACCGCTCGTCGCCGCGGGGGGCCAGCGGCGGGGTCGAGCGCCAGGTGAGCTGCGGGTCGGTGTGGACGTTCCCGTAGCGGTCGGCGGCGCGGTAGAAGACGCTGGAGAGCGAGAGCTCCTGCCCCACCAGGAGCGGGACGGCGTGCACCGCGCCGTTGGGGCGGAAGGTGGGGCCGTCGTCGAGGAACTGCACCGTGTCGGCTTCGTCGGGGAGGACGCGGGCCTCGAGGCGGGCCAGCACCAGCGGCGCCCCGGTCTCCGGGTCGACGGCGCGGGCCTCCAGGTGGCAGAGCCCGGCCTTCGTCCCCAGCTCCCACCGCTCGCGCGCCTCTCCGGCCTCGTTGGTGAGCGCGCTCCCGGTGAAGGGGCGGCCGCACCCGGGCTCGACGACCACGAAGTCGACCCGCACCCCCTCGCGCACGCGCCCCCGGTCGTCGCCGACACGCACCAGCACGGCGGTGGAGAGGAGGCGGGTGACGGTGTCGACCTGCGCGTCGCCGCTCACCACGGTCATCCGCGCGGTCTCGGGGGTCAGGTCGGGGAGGGTGCTCCCCCCGCCGTCGCAGGCGGCCAGCGTGGCGGCGAGCGCGCCCGCGAGGGCGAGGGCCGGCGAGAAGCGTCTCATGGTCGGGGTCCCGGGTCGGGGAGGTCGGGAAGAACGGGGGAGGAAGACGGACCGCGGCGGCGCCGTGCGGGCGCCGGCCCCGCCCGCGTAAGGGGAGGGGCGGCTGCAAGATAGCCGGTTCTCGCCGTCCGCGGCAGGCCCCCGCCGGGCGCGGGGAGCCGCGGGGCCAAAGGACTCAGGACTCAGGACTCAGGACTGATCACTTACCGCGCCCCCTCGATCCGGTGGGGGACGAAGCGGCTCAGGTTGTCGGTGATGGGCCCGGCCGACTCGCGGATCCCCATCCCGGCGGGGGCCTGGCCCACGATCCAGCTCCCGATCACCGGGCGCATCCCGTCGAACTCGGGGAGGGGGGCGTACTCCTGGTAGACGAACCCCTCCTCGCCGTAGTCGCCCCCGGTGCGCGCCTCGGGGTGCCAGGGCGAGACGATCCGCACGTTGGCTCCCTCGCGCGACAGGAGCGGCTTCACCACGTAGGCGTCGGCCCCGGTGAAGGTGAGGTCGTCGCGGTACGCGGGGAGGAGGTTGGGGTGGTGCGGGTTGCGCTCCCAGAGGATGGGGAGGATCCCCTTGTTGGAGAGGACCATCTTCCACGCGGGCTCGATCCACTGGAGGGCGTCGCGGGTCCGCGCCAGGTGCGCGCCGAACTCCTCGTGCACCATCCACTCCCACGGGTAGAGCTTGAAGACGGCGCGGATGGGGGCGCCGTCGAGGTCGACGAACTCCCCCGCGCCCGCGTCCCACCCGAGGTCGGCCATCGCCAGCGCGACCGTCTCGAGCCCGGCCTGCTGGGCGGTGTCGCGGAGGTAGGTGACGGTCGCCTGGTCTTCCAGGTCGTCCTGGGCGGCGAAGTGGACGCGGGCGGAGGCGAGGTAGGGCTCGAGGGCGGCCCACGTCTCGACCAGCGCCTCGTGGAGGCGGTTGAACTGGTCTCCGCCGGGGAAGCGCTCCTCCAGCCAGAACCACTGGGCCACCGCCGCCTCCACCAGCGAGGTGGGGGTGTCTGCGTTGTACTCCAGGAGCTTGGGCTCGCCCCGCCCGTCGTACGAGAGGTCGAAGCGCCCGTACAGAGAGGGGGCGTCGGCCTCCCAGCTCGCCTCGATCAGCGGCACCGCGTGCGGGGGGATGGCGAGCTCCGCGTAGCGCCGGTCGCGGATGACCGCCTCGGCGGCGTCGAGGCAGAGGGCGTGGAGCTCGCGGGTGGCCTCCTCGATCCGGAGGACCTCGGCGAAGGTGAAGACGTAGTGCGCGTCCTCGCTCCAGTACGGCACCCCGCCCACCGTGTGGTGGGCGAGCCCCGCCTCCTCGACCTTCCGCTCCCAGTCTTCGCGCGGCGGATGCGTGCGCCGCTTCACGTCAGGCGCCCACCGCGCGCCCGCCGGCGCCCGTGCGGGAACCGCCGATCCGCCCGAAGCCGCCGCGGGTCACCGACGAGCGAGGGGCGTTGCGGACGACGGCGCCGCCCGGGCCAGTGCGGGCCACGCCGCGCGAGTCGTAGTAGTACCCCCCGAACCAGATCGGGTAGAAGACGGGGACGTACCCCGAGCGCGGCTCGGTGGCGCACTGCGTCTCGTCGTCGGGGTCGCACCACCCGCGCTGCGCCTGCGTGGGCCCTTCCTCCTCGCGCCCGCACGCGGCGGCGCCCAGGGCGAAGGTGTAGGCCAGCGTGAGCCGGATGGCCGTGGATTTCTTCACTTCGGGATCGGCGGTTTCGTGTGGGACAGGGCGATTTCGAGCGGGCCCGCCAGACGCGCGCCCGCCTCGCCGCAACGGACGTTTTCTACGCGGCGGGAGGCTAACGTGTTTCAGGAGAAGGCGAAAGGCCGGCCGGTGGGGATCAGGACGCGCGGCGCTCCAGCAGGTCGAAAAGCTCCGCGGCGAGGCCGCGCTCCCCGATCGCGATCAGCTGCTCCGGAAGCTCGGGGCGCGACGCGGGGAAGACCCCGGCGCGGATCAGCCGGGCGCGCGCCCGCTGCGTGAGGGCGGTCGTCCACTCCTCCCGCGCCGCGTCCTCGTCGCCGGCCGCGCGGAGCTCCCCGGAGAAGCGATGCGCCCGCGCGGCCCGCTCCTCCGCGGCCTCGGCCGACGGGAGAGGGAGCCGGCCGCGCCACCGCTCCGCGAGCGTGCTCCAGAACCCGTCCCGCTCCCAGAGCGCGACTCCGAACCGCACCGCCCACCCCAGCACCTCGTGACCGCGCGCGATCTCCTCGTCCACCGTCGCGCGCTCGTAGCCGCGCACGTCGACGTCGAGCGGGGGGACGGGCAGGTCCGAAGAC
>DATACF010000812.1:0-8752 GCA_036259235.1 Longimicrobium sp.
CCGCCGCGGCGGAGGAATGCGATGATAGACGGCTGATCGCGACGAAGCCGGTGCCGCCTGCGACGTTGCATGAGGGATGCGGGCCCGAAGGGCGAAGACCCTGGCGGAGGGGAATGCGATGGGGACGGCCCTCCGAGACGAGGCCCCCGGCGGCATGGAGTCCGCCAGGGGCTTCGCGCCGTTGGAAACGGTAGTATCGTTTCCTACGGCGCCCGCAGCCCGGCCCCGCTTTAGCGGGGACATGCCCAGAGCCGTCGTTGCAGCTGCCGTAAGCCGTGCCGGACTCACCCCTCGGACGGAGCCGGCCCCTCGAAGCCGACCTGGAGCGTCCGCGTCCGCACCTGCTCGAGGACGCGCCCGATGAACGCGCCCCGGTCGACGACCTCCTGCTTCTTCCCCGCCCCGCGCACCCGCACGGCCACCGTCCCCCCCTCGGCCTCGCGCCCGCCGACGACCGCCATGTACGGCACCTTCTGCGTCTCGGCCTCGCGGATCCGGTAGTTGAGCGTCTCGTTGCGGTCGTCCACCTCCGCCCGGATCCCGGCGGCCCGCAGCGCCTCGCCGAACTCGCGGGCGCTCGCCGCCTGCTCGTCCGAGATGGGAATCACCACCACCTGCACCGGAGCGAGCCAGACGGGGAACGCCCCGGCGAAGTGCTCGATCAGGATCCCGATGAAGCGCTCGAACGAGCCGAAGATGGCCCGGTGGATGACGACCGGCCGGTGCGGGAGGTTGTCCTCGCCCACGTACGCCAGGTCGAAGCGCTCCGGCGCAGCGTAGTCGAGCTGGATCGTCCCCAGCTGCCACTTCCGCCCGATGGAGTCGGAGACGTCGAAGTCGATCTTGGGCCCGTAGAAGGCCCCGTCGCCCTCCTTGAGCTCGTACGGGAGCCCCGTCGCCTCCAGCGCGGCCTTGAGCCCCGCCTCGGCGCGGTCCCACATGGCGTCGTCGCCGATGCGCTGCTCGGGGCGCGTGGCGAACTTGGCCGTGTACTCCAGCCCCAGCGCCCCGAAGAAGTAGTCGATCAGCGCCGCCATCCGCCGCACCTCGTCGGGGACCTGCGACTCGGCGAGGTAGACGTGCGCGTCGTCCTGCTGGAACTGCCGCACCCGCGTGAGCCCCGAGAGCGCTCCCGAGACCTCGTTGCGGTGGAGGACGTCCTGCGTGGCGTAGCGGATCGGCAGCTCGCGGTACGAGTGCTTCTTCGCCGCGTACAGGAGGTGGTGCGAGGGGCAGTTCATGGGCTTGAGCGACATGTCGTGCTCGCCCGTCTCGTTGTCGAGGACGAGGAACATGTTCTCGCGGTACTTCCCCCAGTGCCCCGAGATCTCCCACAGCCCCTTGTTGAAGAGGAGCGGCGTCTTGACGATCTCGTACCCGTTGGCGAGGAGGACCTCGCGCATCCAGTCGACCAGGAGCTGGTAGACCGTCGTCCCCTTGTGCGTCCAGAAGGCGGCGCCGGGGGAGAAGGGGTGGAAGAGGAAGAGGTCGAGCTCCTTCCCCAGCCGCCGGTGGTCGCGCTTCTTCGCCTCCTCGAGCCGGTGGAGGTGCTGCTCCAGCTCTTCCTTGCTGAAGAAGGCCGTGCCGTAGATGCGCTGGAGCGTCTGCCGCTTCTCGTCGCCGCGCCAGTACGCGCCGGCCGTGCTCAGCAGCTTGAAGTGCTTCAGCCGCCCCGTGCTGGGGAGGTGCGGCCCGCGGCAGAGGTCGAGGAAGGGGCCGTTGCGGTAGACCGTGATCGTCTCGTCGTCGCCCAGCTCCTCCAGCCGCTCGCGCTTGAGCGGGTCGTCGGCGAAGAGCTCGCGGGCCTCGTCGCGGCTGACCACGCGGCGCTCGAAGGGGTCGTCGGCCCGGATGACGGCCTCCATCTCCTTCTCGATCCGCTCGACCTCCTCGGGCGTGAAGGGGGGGCTGACGTCGAAGTCGTAGTAGAACCCGTCGGCGATGGCGGGGCCGAAGCCGATCCCGGCGTCGGGGCGGACGCGGCGGACGGCCGTGGCCAGGATGTGCGCGGCCGAGTGGCGGAGGACCTCCAGCGCCTCGGGGCTCCGGTCGGTGACGATCTCGACCTTCGCGTCGTGCTCCAGGGGGCGCGCGAGGTCGACGACTTTGCCGTCGACCTTGGCGGCGAGGGCGGCCTTGGCCAGCCGCGCGCCGATGGCCTCGGCGACGGCCAGGGCGGGGGCGCCGCGGGGGACCTCCCGGACCGACCCGTCGGGGAGCGTGGCCTTCACCGTGTCCGCGGAATGCTCTGCGATGCTCATGGTCTCGGATCTTCTCCCCCGCCTCGGGCCGAGGCGGGGATCGGGTTCAAAAGAAAAGGTGTCTTCGCTTCGTCGGGTGCCGCGCGGGCCGCAAGATATCGTCCCGGGGCGGCGGCAACAAAAAAGGCCCCCCACTCGGGAGGCCGGATCAGGTTCGCTGCTGCCGTTTTTCAGCGGGCGCGCACCGTCTACCGCCTCCGGAGGAGGGGATCGGTAGTGGTCGGGGTCGTCGCCAGCCGCAGCGCGCGCATCGGTCGTTCGTCGTTCGGGATGACTGCACGGTTCGATCAGGATCTACCATAAGCGGGCGCGCCGTCCGCTGTCAACCCGCCGCCGCCGTCGATCGGTCGTCGACCGCGACCCCCACCGCGTGCCCCGTCCCCTCCGTGGAGTAGAAGACGCACTCGAAGCCGCCGTCGCGCAGCTCGGCGCGGACCTCGTCTTCGGTGAAGAGGTGGATGAAGTTCGGCGCCAGGATGTCCCCGTCCTCGATCGCTTCGCGCCCCCGGAGCCGCCGGAGCGCGTTCGCCGCTCGCCCGATCAGCGCGTGGCGGAAACGCGACCCGTCGCGATAGAAGAAGGAGAGGAGGAGCGGCGCGCCGGGACCGACGAGCGCCCTCAAGTCCCGGAGGAAGGCCACCCGCCGCGCCCGCCCCTGGATCAGCATGTACGCCCCCCACCCCACGATCACGCCGTCGTAGCGCCGACCGGTGCGCGGCGCCTCGTCGCGCCCGACGACGCCGACGGGCCCCGGGACGCCGTGGCGCTCCAGGAGACCGGTGGCGAAGGCGGCGAGGCCGGGATGGCACTCGTAGCCGTCTGCGTCGATCCCCATCTTCCGGAGCGCCAGCACCTCTCTCCCGCCCCCGGCCGCCAGCACCAGCACCCGCGGGCAGCCGGCGAAGAATCGCTGGACGACCGGGCCCTCCCAGGGGAGAAAGCCGCGCGTGTTGTGCGCATCGCCCGCGTAGTCGATCTGCGGCCCGTCGCCGCTGTAGTAGCGCTCGTCGAGACGGTGGATCCCCTCGCGCGTCAGCACCCCCAGCCGCGCGCCGATCCACAGCGCCTCGCGCCGGCTCCCGCGGGGGACGAGGAAGCGCGCGGCGGCGGCGCGGGCGAGGCGGCGGATCACGCCTTCTTCTTCCGCTTCGGCGCCGCCCGCGCCTCGTTCTCCTCGACGCGGAACCGCACGATCTTGCGGACCACGTCGAAGGGGATCGGGCGGTCGAGCGGGAACTGCACCGTCCCCTTCCCCTTCGCGTACGGCGCCAGCGCCGCGCCGAGCTCCGGGTGCTCGACCGGGGCGGGATAGACGCCGATGTGCTTCGTGTGCCCCGCGAAGTAGACCAGGGGCTTGCCGCCCAGGGTGAAGGTGGGGATCCGGTAGCTGATCTTCTCCCCCGCCTCCGGCACCATCTCGCGGATCGCCGCCCGCACCTCCTCCAGCCGGTCGCGGACCTCGGGCGGGAAGCCCGCGATGTACTCGTCGACGGTCGCGGGGCCCGCCGGATCGGTCGTCATGGCTCGATTCTCCTCCCGTTCAGGTCCGTGGAGCCCGCTCGGCGATCGTCCGCTCGCGCGCGCTCGGTGTCGAAGTCCGCGACCAGGAGGTCCTCCGCGAGCCGCGGCGCCGACCGGAGGACCGTTCCATCGGGAGCGACGATTTCCGACGAGCCGTACGATACCCGCCCGCCCGCGCTCCCCGCCACATCGGCGCGGACGACCCACACGCCGTTCTCCGTCGCCAGCGCCACGTCGGCGCGCCGGGCGTCGGCGACGACGCCCGCCTTCTCCGGCGGGAGCGCGTTGTTCGTGGGCACGAACAGCACCGTCGCTCCCCGGGAGGCCAGGGTCCGCGCGGGCTCGGCGAAGTTGGAGTCGTTGCAGATCACGATCCCGAAGGTCACCCCGCCGACCGCGAAGACCGATGCGACGTCTCCCGCAGCGTAGACCGACCGCCGGATGGCCGGATGATGCTTCCGGTACACACCGGCGACGGCCCCCCGGTGGAAGACCGCCGCCGCGTTGTAGAGCCGCCCGCCGGAGATCTCTGTGAACCCCACGATCGCCGTCACGCGGTCGCTCGCGAGCGGCGCCAGCACCGCCTCCAGCGCGCCGCCCTCCACGTCGATCGCGATCTCGGCCGGGCGCGCCGCGTGGTCCGCCAGCCCTCCCAGCACCGCCTCCGGGCAGCAGAGAAGCTCCACCCCCTCCGCCTCGCACCACGCGCACCCGCTCGCGGATGCGCTCGACGGCTTCCATGGAGCCGCCGCGAAGGAGCGGGGCCTGGTACGCGGCGACCTTCACGAGAATCCATCCCGGTGAAGCGAGGCGGGGCGATCGCGCAAACGGGGTCTCGGACCCACTCAGTAGACCCGGTTTCCGGCACGCACGCAAGACGTCCGCGAGCAAGGCACCGAAACACCACCGCCCGCGAGGAAGGCTCCCCGCGGGCGGTGATTCGCGCTCCAGTCCGGAGGCCGGACTGCGCCCCTGTCAGCACCGGCCGCCGTCGCACGAGGGCAGGCCGAAGTCGGTGTTGTAGCAGACCCAGCAGTGCGACGGCGGGCCGTCCGGGCCAGTGTCGTACCCGCACCGGCCGCCGGGGCAGGTCGGGAGGCCGAAGTCCGTGTTGTAGCAGATGTAGCACTGCGAGGGCGGCCCGTCCGGGCCGGTGTCGTAGACCGTCGTCTTCGAGGTCTCCGTGGGGGACGTGGCGAACGACTGCACCTGCAGGCTTTCGGGGTCGAGCCGCATGAGGACCTCTTGAGGGCGAGGGTGACGGACGGTGGACCCGAAACGCTAACCTCCCTCGGCCCAGAACTCAAGCATTTTAATTCGTGAAATGGTATTATACACCCGCGAGCGAAAACCGGCGGGGAGCCGAAGCTCCCCGCCGGTTCCGCGTCGAGCGGTCTCGGGCGACTCAGTACATGTCGCCCATGCCGCCGCCGCCCGGCATCCCGCCCGGGGCGCCGGCGCCCTTGGGCTCGGGCTTCTCGACCACGACCGTCTCCGTGGTCAGCAGGAGCCCGGCGATGGAGGCCGCGTTCTGCAGCGCGGTGCGGGTGACCTTGGTGGGGTCGATGACGCCCGCCTGCACCAGGTCCTCGTAGACCTCGGTGCGCGCGTTGTAGCCGAAGCTCGGGCTGTCGCTCTCGCGGACCTTGGCCACCACGATCGAGCCCTCGACGCCCGCGTTGGTCGCGATCTGGCGGATCGGCTCCTCCAGCGCGCGGCGGATGATCGACACGCCGACCTGCTCGTCGTGCTCGTCGAGCGCCAGCTCGTCGAGCGCCTTCTGGGCCCGCAGCAGCGCCACGCCGCCGCCGGGGACGATCCCCTCCTCGACCGCCGCGCGGGTGGCGTGGAGGGCGTCCTCGACGCGCGCCTTCTTCTCCTTCATCTCCGTCTCGGTCGCGGCGCCGACGTTGATCACCGCCACGCCGCCGGCCAGCTTGGCCAGCCGCTCCTGCAGCTTCTCGCGGTCGTAGTCGGAGGTGGTCTTCTCGATCGCCGCGCGGATCTCCTTGATCCGGCCCTGGATCGCGTCGCCCTCGCCCGCGCCGTCCACGATGGTGGTGTTGTCCTTGTCGACCACGATCCGCTTGGCGCGGCCCAGGTCGCTGAGGACGGCGTTCTCCAGCTTGAACCCGACCTCCTCCGAGATCACCTGGCCGCCGGTGAGCACCGCGATGTCCTGCAGCATGGCCTTGCGGCGGTCGCCGAAGCCGGGGGCCTTGACCGAGCACACCTTGAGGGTGCCGCGGAGCTTGTTGACCACCAGCGTGGCCAGCGCCTCGCCCTCGACGTCCTCGGCGATGATCAGGAGCGGGCGGCCCATCTGGGCGACCTTCTCCAGGACCGGGAGGAGGTCCTTCATCGACGAGATCTTCTTGTCGTGGATGAGGATCAGCGCGTCCTCGAGGACGGCCTCCATCCGGTCGGGGTCGGTGATGAAGTACGGCGACAGGTAGCCGCGGTCGAACTGCATCCCGTCGACGGTCTCCAGCGTCGTCTCGAGGCCCTTGGCCTCCTCGACGGTGATCACGCCGTCCTTGCCGACCTTCTCCATCGCGTCGGCGATGAGGTTGCCGATCTCCTCGTCGTTGTTCGCCGAGATGGTGCCGACCTGGGCGATCTCGCGCTTGCCGGCGGTCTCGACGGAGAGGGTCTTGAGCTCGGCGATCACGCGCTCGACGGCCTTGTCGATGCCGCGCTTGAGCGACATCGGGTTGGCGCCGGCGGTGACGTTCTTGAGCCCCTCGCGGAAGACGGCCTGGGCGAGGACGGTGGCGGTGGTGGTGCCGTCGCCGGCGAGGTCGCTGGTCTTGGTGGCGACCTCCTTGACCATCTGCGCGCCCATGTTCTCGATCGAGTCGTCGAGCTCGACCTCCTTCGCCACGGTCACGCCGTCCTTGGTGATCAGCGGCGAGCCGAACTTGCGGTCGATGACGACGTTCCGGCCCTTGGGGCCGAGCGTGACCTTGACGGCCTCCGCCAGCTTGTCGACGCCCTTCTTGAGCGACGCGCGGGCGTCGACCCCGAAGATGAGCTCCTTGGCAGCCATATCAGTTCCTCTTTCGTTGCCGGATTCAGGGATCTACGATGCGATAGCGACCGGCGTTCAGCCGACCACCGCGAGCACGTCCGACTCGCGCAGGATCAGGTACTGCTCGTTGTCGACGGTGACCTCGGTGCCGCTGTACTTCCCGTAGAGCACCTTGTCGCCGACCTTGAGCTCCATCTCGACGCGCTTGCCGTCCTCGAACTTGCCGGGGCCGACGGCGACGACCTCGCCCTGCTGGGGCTTTTCCTTGGCGGTGTCGGGGATGTAGAGCCCGCCGCGCATCTGCTCGCTCTCCTCGAGCGCCTTGACGACGACGCGGTCGGCAAGCGGCTTGACCTTGATGTCGGTCGCGGTAGCCATGGGTGTCAGCCTCCCGTAAAACGATGGATGATGGTGGAACGCATCTGTTAGCACTCAGTCCTGGGGAGTGCTAACGACTGCGCGAAGATAACCCGCCGCCGCGCCCTGTCAAGCGGCGGGAAGACGTCCGGATCTACTTACAAGGCGCGTACCGCCGGAGTCCGCCAGAATGACCGGCCGCCGCGTCCGGGTTCTGCCGGAAGCGGCGGCCAGTCTGTCACATCCGCCCTTCGCGACGGACGGTCAGTCGCAGCAGGGGCAGGTGGAGTCGACCCGCGTGATGCACATCGTGTTGCAGCTGTTCAGGAGGCCGGTCGCCACCGCCTCGGTCTCCATCGCGGGCGTGGTCGCGAAGGTCTCGATCTCGATGGTGTCGAGCGACAGCTTCTGCCTGGGCATGGCGGTCTCCTTGCGCTGGACGTGGCTCCGTTCTCGCGACGACTCCTTGCGAGCGCGCGCGGGGGGCGGTTTCCCCATGATACGCGTGGCGCCGCGAATGCGCCAGAAGATCGTTCCACCCCGCTATTCCGACCGGTACGGCACCTCGACGACCAGGCCGTCGTACGCGGCCACGGTCTCGGGGAAGACGGCGCGGGCCTCCTTCTCCAGGAAGCGCGGGTCGTCGGCGTAGCGGGGCGAGAAGTGGGTGAGGACGAGCCGGAGCGCCCGGGCGTCGGCCGCCACCTGCGCCGCCTCGCGCGCCGTGGAGTGCCCGGTGGCCCCCGCGCGCTCGGCCTCGTCCTGCGCGAAGGTGGCCTCGTGGATCAGGAGGTCGGCGCCGGCGGCGATCTCGCGGGTGGCGGCGCAGGGGCGGGTGTCGCCCGAGTACACCACCTTCCGCCCGGGGCGCGGGGCCCCCACCACGTCGGCGGCCTGGAAGACGCGCCCGTCGACCTCCACCGCCTCGCCGTGGTGGAGCTTCCCCCAGAGCGGCCCCTCGGGGATCCCCAGCTCGCGCGCGCGGACGGCGTCGAAGCGCCCCAGCCGGGGGTGCTCGACCACCGCGTACCCCAGCGCCCGCCCCCCGTGCGAGACGCGGAAGGGGACGACGTCGTAGACGCCGCGCCGGACCGGCTCTCCGCCGTCGACGCCGTGGATGCGCACCTCGAAGGGGACGCGCTCGACGCCCAGCTCCACCGCCTGCTTCAGCAGCGCCTCGGTCCCCCGCGGCGTCCACAGGTCCATCGGCTCGCGCCGGTCCTGGAGCCCCAGCGTGCGGAGGAGGCCGATGACCCCCAGGAAGTGGTCGGCGTGGAGGTGGGTGAAGAAGATGTCGTTGAACGAGAACCCCGTCCCGTAGCGCATCATCTGCCGCTGCGTCCCCTCGCCGCAGTCGAACATCATCACGTCGCCCTCGCGCTGGACGATGAGCGACGAGACGTTGCGGCCGACGGTGGGGCGCGCGGCGGCGGTGCCGAGGAAGGTGACTCTCATCGGGCGTCCGCCTCCAGGACGCAGCGCGTGAGTGCGTGAGTGCGTGAGTGCGCTTTGCTCCGGCGCGAGGAGACCGCCTCGCCATGAAGCCGCTCACGCACTTCCGCACTCACGCACTCACGCACTT